>CAYOOS010000458.1:0-1906 GCA_964405585.1 uncultured Acidobacteriaceae bacterium
GTTTTTCAGCTTGGCACCCGCTTTCTCAAGTTTCTGGATCGCATTCTCCAACACTGCTTTGGTTTCCGAAGTCACTGGACAATATGGATCGTCCAGCACGTAGCCGACCCGAAACTCCCGCAAGCTTTCGTGTCGCGCCGCGGGCAGTTCCCATTTCCACGCTTTCGCGGAGTAGTCGGCCGGACCACCCAGAAAGCGCAACGCTGCGAGCAAATCCTCCGCGCTACGCGTCAGCGGACCGCCTACGGCCAACAGAGTCGAGAAACCTGGATTTTCGTGCTGCCCGCCCGGCAAGTGTCCCTGCATGTCTACTAGATCTAGCGTCGGCTTGTGCCCGTATACGCCACAGAAATGCGCAGGCACGCGGATTGATCCCCCGATGTCGCTGCCGACACTTAGGTATCCGAGCCCTGCCGCCAGCGCCGCGGCCGACCCGCCCGACGATCCTCCCGGCGTTCGCTTCACATCCCACGGATTGTTGGTTGTGCCATAAATCTGGTTGTAGCTTTGCCCATCGCCCAGCCCGATCGGACCATTCGTCGCACCAATCAGCACGGCGCCCGCACCCAGGAACCTCGCCACCACCTCCGAGTCGCTTGGGGCCTTGGAGTCTTTCAGCGCCGGGATTCCCCAAGTACAAGGATGCCCCGCCACCGCAAAACTTTCCTTCACGTGAACCGGCACGCCGTGAAGGACGCCGAGCGATTTCCCGCTCGCCTACGCTTCATCCGCGTGCTTCGCCCGCGCGAGCGCGTCTTCGCGAAGCTGATATGTAAACGCATTCAGTTGCGGATTGTATTTGTCGATCCTCGCGAAGGTTTGTTGCGTCAGCTCGAACGAGGGAATGTGCGTTTTGCGAATCGCCTCCGCAGCTTCCAGCGCCGACGCGAATTCCAGCAGTCCAGCCGGACTGGCGGTCGGACCAATAACATTCGCGTTGGCGCTACCCGCTTCGACATCGGCTACGCCGTTTTCGGCAAAAACTGGAAGGCCCGCCGCCAAACCCAGAGATACAGTGCTGACAAAATCTCGTCGATTCATGTGTGGTCCTTTCATGTGCGAATGATTAGGCAGACGCCCAATTGGTGGACTAATTCAAGGTCACCCAACGCTTGAGCGGAAATCCCTTGCCAGCGCGTTCCCAAGACATTAATCAAATCGGCGTCTTCGGTGAAAACGCCCGCCATCGCCTTCATGTCGTGATGGTTCCAGGCTTCCTGAAATGCAATCACAGCCACACGAATAGCCGTTTCATCCGAGGTGTTCGCCGCAAGGACACTCGCACTTATCGAGAAAAACAGTAAAGCAAACCCAACACGACAATTGGTTGATAACATTGGATATCCTCCTGGCGCAGCAGCTAAAACGAGAGCAGGGGCTAACATCCGCATGTTCATGAATCCTCCAATCTATGGAGCCTTGCTTTCTGGTAAAGCTGCAAGAGGTAATTCGAGCACGCTTGTGTGCTGTGTATCGTGAAATAACTTGATGTTGGCGATCCGAGCATCCCCGATCTTCTCGTAGCCGATACGACCCCCTGTATTGTAGTTCTTCTGATACTGAGGCGAATTGAGCGGAGCGATAGTGAGTCGCAACCGCGCGCCTGCAGGAATCCGCCGAGCCATCCAGTAAAACTCGAATGGCATTTCGACGATTTGATCTGGCTTCAAGAGTTCCTGCTTGAAGAAGCCATCGCGAAACCTCGCCCGCCGTATGTCTTCCCCCAGACGAATCGTTGACCCATCCGGTTGAATCATCAGGATCTGAGCCCAGAGATCGAAATCCGCGGCGTCAGACTGGACGATTAGCTTCAGCTTCATCTGCCCTGCAACTTCCACGTCGCGAGTGAATGGCTCGGAGTGAAAGACGATGGCTCTCTTCTGATAGTCTCGAAATTCGCTGGTCA
>CAYOOS010000458.1:1916-3874 GCA_964405585.1 uncultured Acidobacteriaceae bacterium
ATACTTCGCGATTTCGAGTTCAGGCAGCTCGTGGGGATCGCTGACGATTGTTGCCGGGGGCTCTGCCTGCGCTGGATGTTCGACCAGGGACCCGGAATGGAAAACGTCCCTGGGCGTGCCTTCAGAGGCAGAAAGAAAGAGGTCGAGAGTCTTTCCAGAAGAGGCTGCGTCAAGCGACTTGGCCGACCGCCATTCGTCTGCTCCGAGCATGAAATACGTCACCTTGTCGCGCAAGAATTCGGGACGAGGGCCGCGTCCGAGCACCCAGTCGTACCAATCAGCACGCAACTTGTTCATGTCAATGACTGCGGCTTCAGGAATGTTTAGCCCCAGGATTTCTTTTGCAGGATGTTGCGTCCCGCCGTGATCCCAAGGCCCAATCACGAGATATGCGTTGTCCACCGCCGTTGCCGGTGCGGCGGCCATGTAACGACGGTAGTAGCGCAACGCGCCCGGTTGATCGTCGTCGAAGAAACCCGTAGCCGTGAGCACGGGAAATGTCATCTGCTTGAAGTCCACTGCTTTCGGTTCGGCCACAAGATTGAAAGTCTCATCACCGACATGATCCATCCAGACGTTCAACATCGGTTTCTTATCGCCATGTTCGTCAAGCATCCACCAATCGCTCGCTTCAATGCCAATCGCGGAATAAAGCTGTGTGAAAGGGTGATAGGCCGCGTACTCTTCGAGCATTTTTCCCATCCAATAGTCCTGATTGGCAACGAAACCTTCGTTATACGAACGACCGGCTGTAATGCCCAAAATGACCGTCGTCCAGGCTTGGGGGATTCCGTTGGTATTCGGGATGTCCCACCCAGGATAGATAGGGACATAGGGGCTTATTCCTGCCAGATGCGGGGGGTGCTGTGCAGCTGTGCGCCATTGCGTCATGCCCACGAAAGAGCCGCCGTACATAACGACTCGTCCATCACTCCATGGCTGCTTGGCAATCCACTCCACAACGTCATAGCCGTCGCGCCCGACCTGCAGACCAAGATTGTCAGTCTTGACTCCTCCCGACCTCCCTCGGCCACGCACATAGGCCTGCACGAATACGAATCCTCTCTTGACGAATGCGGAGAAGTCGCGACGCCTACCACCATCGATGTCGTATTGCGTCAATTCCAGCACAGTAGGCGCTTTGCCCATGAGCTTGTCCGGCTTCGATATCCACGCCTCAAGCTCCACGCCATCCCGCATTGGAATCATGCGGCTCATTTCGATGCTGTAGCCTGGACCGACCTGCGCCGCTCTAGAGAGCGGCATCGCGACTAACAGAGCAATTGTAAGTGCGGCCGTGGCCAGAACTCGTATGCGCCAAGTTTTGATCATTGTTCTCCCCCGTTTTGTGTTGCTCACAACCCACAGAGACTTTGAACCCAATCTGAATCGACGTTTTCAACACTTCTCCGCTTGGCCTTTTTCCTCACCTTCAATGGAATGTTTTGGTTCGCTCTAAAACCCAGGTCGCAAAACTCTGCCAAACTGCGGTTCTGCCGATCGGCAACTCCAACTGTTGCATGATCACCAAAAACAGTCCTCCCCACAGTGTTGCTTGATGTACCTTCCGCGTCGACCAAAGGTCATATGCCACCAGCGGGAGCAAAAATGCATCGTCGATCAAGGTGATTAGGATCGGTTCCCGCAGAATAATTGGGAAGGGCCAGCGGTTGATGGCGGCCGCGAGTAGCGTAATCGTCGCAATTAATATCAATCGCTTGTGTGCCGCGGGATTCGAACGCGTGCGGAACGCAAAGAAGATCAGCGTTCCAAAAATAACGATGTCCCCGAGGGAAGAAGCGTAAAAGGTCTTTGCATCGACGGATTGAGCGGCCATACCCCTGCGTAGCAAATCTGTTGCCGCCATCGAGCCCAGGATCACCATCACGCACGCCAGGCCAAAAACGAAAATGCCCAGCCGCCGATGGATGTCCACGCGCGCTGCCGAAACCAGCGAG
>CAYOOS010000459.1:0-3866 GCA_964405585.1 uncultured Acidobacteriaceae bacterium
CTACACGTTCGGCGACGATCCGCGCTCGCTCGATTGGAGCGCCTATCTGCGCCTCGGGAAGTTATTTTTAAAAATTTATGAGACCGAGCAGCATATTCCCGTGCGCATTTTGCTGGACTGCAGCGAATCGATGGATTGCGAAGGCCCCGGCGCGTCCGATCACGGAGGAAAGGATGCGAAAGCAAGAGACACGAAAACGGGAGACACCAACTTCATCTACGCGCAGCGGTTGGCCGCGACCTTCACGTATTTGGCACTTCTGCATTTGGATACCGCCGCGGTAATTCCCTTCGCGGACCGGTTGAACAAACCGTTGATCGTTTCCGGCGGTCGGGATCGTCTGTGGCCCGTTCTCGAGTTCCTGGGGGGACAGTCGTGCAGCGGCGGCACCAACCTGTTCGGCTCGGTGAAAGAATTCATGGGAAATTTTACTTCCCGGGGACTGGTCATATTGATTTCGGATTTTTTCGATGAGAAGGGATGCGAGCGAGGGGTCGAGATGCTTCGCTCGGCTGGGCACGATTTCGTTTTGGTGCAAGTGCACAGCGCAGCGGAACAGCGGCCCACGGCCTCCGGCGAGTTGATCTTGGAGGACGTGGAAACCGGTGTCCAACGCACCGTGGAATGTTCTCCGCAAAGCACCGCGCTGTATGAAGGCAGATTTCTGGAATTCTCCGCTCGTTTGCGTCGGCTGGCGTTGCGCAACGGCGGAAGATACGCCCGCGCGGTGACCAACATTCCTTACCAGGAGTTCGTGCTGAGAAGTCTCCGCAGCGGACAGGTGCTGGCATGAACTGGCTTTCCTTGAGTCCGGTTGAAATCGCCGCCGCATGGGCAGTGCTGGGCGCTGCGGCCCTGTGGCTGTATCTGCATCACCGGCGTCCGCAACGCCGAAAAGTTTCCACGTTGCGTTTCTGGGCCAGCGTGCAGGCGGTGTCACAGCCGCGACGCAGGAAAGTTCGCGAGCCCTGGGCGCTCATCGCGCAGATTCTTTTCCTGTTGCTTCTGCTGCTGGCGCTTGCAAATCCGCGGCTGGGAATCACGACGGAGGGCCGCAGCGTTGTGATGATCTTCGACACTTCGATCTGGTCGCAAGCGCGCCCAGCGGGCGAATCCGCATGGATCGACCAGGAGCGAACCGAAGCCCTGCGCGTGATCGATTCTCTGCCTGCGAGCGACCGGGTGCTTTTGCTTCGTGCGGAAGGGGATGCGGCGCCGATCGTGCCGTTCACCACGGACCATGCCGAATTGCGCCGCGCGATTTCCAACGTGCAGACTTCGGGGAGCGCCTCCGACATTCCGCGTGCTTTGCAAATCGCCCGCGCGTCGATCGCGGGTTCCAGCCGCAGTCTTCTCGTTTATGTTGGGCCCGGCATGTTGAACGATGAACAGGCGCGGAGCCTTGACGAATTTCGCGCGTCGATCGCAACGACCGATCAGAACGGTGACCAGCCGCAGTTCCTCGTGCGTCTTGCCGGCGACGGCGGCGGTATCGACGATCGCGGCATCACTCGCCTCTCTCTCCGCCGCGACGTGGCGCAACCCAATCGCTGGCACTTGCTTACTCAGTTGAAGAACTACAGCGCCTCGAAAGCCGGCGTGATTCTGAAACTTTCGGTCAATGGCGAATCTCTTGGCGAGCACGCGATTGCCTTAACTCCGAACGAACTGGCAAACACAGAAAATGAATTTGTCTGGGACAAGGGCGGATACTTGCAGGCGGAAATCGGCCCGCCTGACGCGCTGGCAGCGGACAATCGAGCCATCGTCAACCTGCCCACGTTCCGCACGATCCACGTGGCTCTGAACGTTGGAGGGAGTTCGCAGTTCGCGACGAATCTGCTCAGCGTTCTGTCCAGCAATCCTTATGTGGAAACGCAGATCGTGCTTCCGGGTATGCCTCTGCAGAGCCTGCCGGACGTTGCCATTTATCAAGGAGCCAGCTTGCCGGCCGAGCCAGCCTTCAATTCCATCTTTTTCCTGGCTGGGCCGGCATCCACTGCTTCGCGCTCGGTTCGCGTAACGCAGTGGAACTCCCAGCATCCGGTGACGCGCTGGATTCGCACGCATGACGTCAGCGTTCGCAATCCCGCCGCCCTCACCGCGCTGCCTACGGATACCGTACTGGCGTACACGGATGAGACGCCGCCGGCTCCGTTGATCCTGGCCCGCGAACAGAATGGCCACAGACTCCTAATCGTCGGATTCGATCCGCACAACTCGAATTTTCCGATGGAGTCCGCATTTCCCTTGCTGATGGCTGGGGGCATGGAGTGGATGACGCATTCCGTGGATGAAGCCGCGGAATCGGTATCCACCGGAGAACTGGATATTCCAGGCCCGGTGACTCGAATTATCGCCCCGTCAGGGCGGGACGTTCCGTTTGCGCACACTGGCTCGGGTGTCCATCTACTCGCGCTGGAAACTGGAATGTATCGCGTCATTGCGCCGAGCGGTGAAACAAGCATCGCCATCAATACTCCACTGCTGCCCGCGCAGCGTTTGAATCCGACTCCTGCGGAAACCGCGGGGATTGAAAGCGAGCCGCGCCAGGTCATTGGATCGGATTTGTGGCGCTGGCCGGTTTTGTTCGCAATCGTCGCGCTCTGGCTGGAATGGTGGCTGTATTACTCCTCGCGGGAGCGCCAGCGAACGGTGGAACTCCCGGAAACGCCAGGAGATGTCTCGCTGCAATATCTTGACGGTGAACTCGACGAGCGGGAAGAGACCGATTCCCGCAAACCGAATTTTGTGGCCAGGTGATGAATTGACTTTCGATCATCCACTGTTTCTTCTCGCGCTCGTGCTCTTGCCCGCCCTGTGGGTGTGGATGCGGCGTGCTCCGGGGGCGTCGCCCGCATGCCTGGCGTTGAAATGCGCCGTGTTCGCCCTACTGGTGATTGCGCTAGCCGATCCCTGGGCAGCGCTGCGCGAGGAGAAGCTGGCGATTACAGTTCTGATAGATACTTCGGCCAGTATGCCCCGCGAATCGTTGCAACGCGCGGAGGCGATGCTGCGAGACCTGGTTCGCAAGAATTCCGGCGCGGATTTGCGGCTCATCACGTTTGGGGAGCATCCGAAGATTCTCCCGGTTCCCGCTCAGGCGAATCGAGTCAACATTCCTCAAGGAGTCGATCCCAAAGAGGGAATGGCGACCAACATCGAAGACGCGTTGCAACTGGCGCTCAGCACGTTTCCCTCAGAGGGAGCACGGCGTATTTTGCTGATCAGCGACGGCAATGAGAACAAAGGCAATGCCCTGACCGAAGCGCTCGAGGCGAGGGAGCGTGGAGTGGAGGTTTACACGGCTCCCGTGGGCGGGACCGCGCCCTTGCCGGTGAAGGTGGAAAGCATCTCGTCTCCCCAGGACGTTTTTTCGGGTGAACATTTTTCGCTGGCCCTGCAACTTGAGAGCGCTACAGCGATGAAGGCACGAATCTGGATTACCTCGCAAGGTCAGGAACTCGGATCGACGATGGCGGATTTGCGCGCCGGCGGCAACGAAGTCGATCTGGCAACACGGATTTCGCAGAGCGGCGTAGCGTTGCTGGAAATACATATTTCGAGCGGCGCCGCGGAACAAACACTAATCTCGCAAGCCGTGACAGTCCGCCAGCCGCACGTGCTCTACGTCGCTGGAGGCGGCGAAACGTCTCCGCCACTGCTCGCCACGCTGAAACAGGCGGACATCGATCTGGAAACGGTGACGTCCTTTCCCGTGAATCATCAGGGAAAGGATTGGGACGCGGTTTTACTGGATAACTATCCCGATCACGAACTTTCGGCGGAAGAGGATTCAGCGCTCGAGCGGTATGTGTACGCGGGCGGGGGCTTGATCTATATCGCGGGCGATAGCAATGCCAAGC
>CAYOOS010000460.1:0-3862 GCA_964405585.1 uncultured Acidobacteriaceae bacterium
ATTTTCTATGACCGCCCCAACATGCGCCTCTTCAACAGCCAATTGTTCAACATGCCTTACGAAATGCTGGCCACAGCGCTAGCCACGCCGAACGAAAGTCCGTTTGTGCAAGTTCCACAACCGAGTGCCTTCCCGCTCGATCCTGTTGATCCCAAGAATGCCGGTATCTTCCCTTATGGAGGATATCCGGCTCTTCTTCCGGTCACATCGTATGGTGCGACAAGCCCCTCGGCCACTTTCGTTCCGGCATCGGGTCTCTATCCCGACATCAAGGACTGGAGCATTCCGTACGTGCAGACCTACAACCTTGGCGTGCAATGGAGTTTCGTGAACGACTGGATGCTGGACGTGGGCTACGTCGGTTCCGTGGGGCGCAAGTTCCCGCGTTTGTTCTCCTTCAATCAGGCGGATTCCCCGGCGCTGGCTGGACTCTATACCGTGGGAAGTCTCGGCGGACCTCTATTCCCCGGCTTTGGCAATCTGCCTGCGCCCGGTTTGGGCAGCTTCCTAATGGAGAGCAACTCGAACTCGAGTTACAACTCACTTCAGGTGACCGTCAACAACCGACTCTCGAAGGGGCTGCAAGCGCTGTTCAGTTACACCTATTCGCACTCTCTGGACGATTATTCCGGGAGTGACGTGAGCGACGTCACGCTGATTCCCGGCAACATGGTGGATGAGCACAACTATGCCTCCTCCGATTTCGACCGCCGGCATCGTTTCGTGGCCAGTTACGTTTATACGCTTCCGAATTTTTATCATGGCGATTCTGGCGTTGCGAAAAGACTGGTGAATTCCTGGGACTTTTCGGGGATCGTGACGTTGCAATCGGGCATCCCCTTCTCCCTCTACGGCCAGGTTTCCCTGTTTGCGGCAACCAATGCCGACCTGGCGACGGGGCGCACACTGGCCTCCGCGATCAAGACCGGCAACGTGGCGGACCGTTTGGACGCCTATTTCGACCCGACCGCTTTCGTCCAACCCACCGCATTCGGCGACTTCGGCCAGTTAGGCCGGAACATCATGCGGGGACCGAAGCAGATCAACACGGACTTCTCGATTCATAAGCTCATTCCGATCACGGAACGCCAAGGCGTGGAGTTCCGCGCGGAATTTTTCAATCTGTTCAACAACGTGAATTTCGCCAACCCCATCGACGTCAAAGCTTCCGCAAACTTCGGGCAAATCGTGGCAACCACGACAGGGCCCAGAGTGATTCAGTTTGCGCTGAAGTACACGTTCTAGAGGATTTATGACAAGCACAGGTCTGGGCAGTAAGGTCGTCATCGTTACCGGCGCGGCCGCGGGAATCGGCCGCGCCACGGCGCGGCGGTTTGCCCGCGAAGGCTGCCGCGTGGCGGCGTGGGACGTAAACGAAGACGCGAAAGAAGCGTTGGTGAAGGAACTCTCAACACAAGGAGGCGAGGCTCTCTTCCGCAAAGTTAACGTCTGTGACGAAGCCGATGTAGCGGCGGCCGTCGAAGAAGTTGCCGCGCGTTGGGGCGGCGTGGATGTGCTTGTCAACAACGCGGGCATCACGCGCGACTCGCAACTCGTGAAGTGGAAAGAAGGCGAACTTGCGGGTACGATGACCCTCGACGCGTTCGACGCGGTTATTTCGGTCAACCTGAAAGGCGTCTTCCTTTGCACGCGGGCCGTGGTACCGCACATGATCCGCAAAGGCTCGGGCGTAATTCTCAACGCCTCTTCCATCGTGGGCTTGTACGGAAATTTCGGGCAGACTAATTACGCGGCCACCAAGGCGGGAGTCATCGCATTTGCGCGCACGTGGTCGCGTGAGCTGGCAAAATACAATATTCGTGTGAACGCCATCGCTCCCGGTTTCATCGCCACCGAAATGGTGCAGAAGATGCCGGAGAAAGTCATTCAGACCATGGTTTCGCACACGCCCTTGGGCCGCATGGGAAAGCCCGAAGACGTTGCGGAGGCTTACGCCTGGCTGGCTTCCGACGCGGCTTCTTTCATAACCGGAACCGTGCTCTCCGTGGATGGTGGGTTAGTATTGGGGACGTAACATTAGGTAATTCAAGAGGCCTCACTCATGACGCGTTACGCAACGATTGTGTCCACAGCCAGATACCTGCCGGAAAAAGAAGTCAGCAATGACATGCTGCGCGAGCGGTTCAAACATATCCCGGAATTCGTAGACAAAATGGAAGCGAGCAGCGGGATCAAGAAACGCTGGCATGCGCCAGAAAACTGGGCCACGAGCGATGTCGCCTTGCCCGCGGCCAAACTTGCCGTGGAGCGCGCGGGGAGGAAACCGGAGGATGTGGATCTGATCATCCTGGGCACCGATTCGCCGGATTACATCACGCCTGCAACTTCGGTGGTATTGCAACATAAGCTTGGCGCAAAAAACGCCGGCTCGTTTGACATCGGTTGTGCCTGCGCTTCCTTTCCGACCGGCCTCGCCGCGGCCGCGGGCATCATCGCCGCCAATCCCGGCATCAAGACGGTGCTCGTCGTCGGCGTCTATCTCATGCACAAACTGACGTCGCCCGCAGATCCCATGGTTTTCTTTTATGGCGATGGGGCGGGGGCCGCAGTGCTTGAACCGGCAACTTCGCCGGGCTTTATCACTTCCACGTTTCGCGCCGACGGCTCCTATCATGATTATTGGGGAATTTATTCGGGGGGCACGTTTGAACCGGCCAGTGAAGAATCCGTGAAGGCCGGACGCACCGCCTGCACCATCAAGAACCGTTATCCGCCGGAGTTGAACGAGGATACCTGGCCAATTATCGTGCAACAGCTCGCCAAGGATGGCGGATTCAAGATGAGCGAAGTGGATTGTTTTATTTTCACCCAAGTGCGCAAGCCCACGATTGCGCGCGTGATGGAACGGCTGGGCGCGCCGGTGGAACGCGCGCATACGATCATGGAAGAATTTGGTTACACGGGATCCGCGTGCGTGGGCATGGCGCTGGACCACGCCATCGAACAGGGAAAGGTGAAATCCGGCAGCCTCGTCGTCCTCGTCGGTTCCGGGGTCGGCTACAACCAGGCGGGCTGCGCATTCCGTATGCCGTAGGGGAGCTTTCCGACTTGCCTTCCAACCGAACGCCGCGAGGAGCGGAATGGGGCTGACCATCAAAATTGGGCTGCTGCTGGCTCTCGCCGCCGTCGTTGCCCTGATTGTCTTTTCTGTTGTTTCCTTTTTGCGGCCGGTTGCCACGACAGCCTGGTTGCGGCGGGTTGCGCTTCGCCGCGCTGGGCTTCGAAAAACGAAACTCACCACCACCGTGGGTGAGCAGGTCGTGTGGCATGGTGGCGCCGGGCCTTTGCTGGTGTTGCTTCACGGGGCCGGCGATCAAGCGGGAACGTGGAATGGCGTGGCGCCTGAGCTGAAGCGTCATTTTCAATTGGTGCTCCCGGACCTTGCTGGCCATGGTGAAAGCGCTCCCCGCCAAGGAAAACTGAGTCTCGGAACGCTTCTCACTGCTCTTGAACAGGTGCTGGATGCGGTTCCTTGGCGCAACGCGCCGATGGTGATCGCTGGGAATTCGCTGGGCGCCTGGGTCGCGATGCTCTACGCGGAGAAACATGCGCATCGCGTCACGCATGTCGTCCTTATCGATGGCGGGCCCATCCGAAGCGCTTCGGCGATCGACATCATGCCGAAGGATCGCGAAGACGCGCGGCGAATCCTCGATAACGTGCTCGATTCTTCCACGCCCCGTCCGCCGGATTTCGTGCTGGACGACCTGGTGCGCGTTTCTAATTCCGGCCCGATCTCGCGGCTCATGGCCGCCGGCGAAGACGATTTCTCGAAATACTTGCTGGAGGAAGATAAGCTGGCCAACTTTCAATCGCCAGTGGACCTTATCTGGGGCGCTTC
>CAYOOS010000461.1:0-3853 GCA_964405585.1 uncultured Acidobacteriaceae bacterium
CATTTTCAACTTTTGTTGGGCATGGACGATTTGATTCATGCCGCGCATCACGCTGCGGAAGCCTGCGGCTACGCGACTTGCTGCGACAATTCCACGGACGATTGGCCGGTGGTGAAGGCGGTGGACGCACTGCTAGAGCAACTGGGGGAATGGCAGCGCCAGAATGACGGGCAACGCGTGGCACTTATCGCGGATGGGGAGCTGAGTTCGCCAGTGACGGGGGGCGGGGTAGGCGGAAGAAACTCCGCGTTTGTGCTGGATGTGGCGGGAAAGATCGCGGGCCGGCGTATCACGGTGCTGAGCGCGGGAACAGATGGGATTGACGGAAACAGTCCGGCGGCGGGAGCGGTGGCGGACGGGGAGACGGTCGAGAGAGCCAGAGTTGCCGGGCTGGATCGCGAGAAGGCGTTTCGCGAGAGCGATGCGTACACATTTTTTGAAAAGCTGGGTGATGCGATTGTCACGGGTCCGACGGGGAATAATTTGCGGGATTTGAGGATCTTGCTGGCGGAGGGGTAACTGCGATTCGGGGAGCGAGCCCATAATTGCCTCTCGTTTTTGGAACGAAATGAGGAGATGAAAATTGATAGTGCTGCTCGTATTGTTCGGATCGTGGCTGATTCTGAGAGGCGCGGGCGCTCTAGGGGTGACGGCGCTCGGAACGTGGCACGACTCGGCTCGTTATGCTCTCGCCCTGATGTTCGTGTTCACGAGCGTGGCGCATTTCAACAAGATGAGACACGATCTGGCGCGGATGATTCCATCCTTTTTCCCGCAGCCGATGCTCATCATTTACATTACTGGGGTTTGCGAGTTTCTAGGCGCGGCAGGTTTGCTGATCCCGCGAGTTCGCTCACTTGCCGGAATCTGCCTCATCCTGTTGCTCGCAGGTATGTTTACCGCCAACGTAAACGCTGCGCTGAAGGCAATGACACTTGGCGGCAGGCCCGTGACGGCGTTGTGGCTGCGAACGCCCACGCAAATTCTGTTCATCGGGCTGATCTGGTGGGCTTCCCATTAGAGACTCCCCAGCGAGCGGGAACTATTTCTTGGCCGGGGGCGGAGGCAGGCGAGTTTCGATGGCTTTCAGGTGGTCGTTCATTTCCTGGACCAACTGTTCGAGGTGGCTGAGGCGCTGATCCTCGGTAGGTTTGGCGCTGGATTCCTCTTCCTCCGGTTCGTTTTCCGCCTCGTCCATTCCGCCGCGGCGTCTGCCCCTCGCTTTGGGGTTTTTCAGGCCTTCGATCTGACGTTTGATCATGGGGGCCATTTCGATGCTCAGGTCATTGCTGTGAAGAAGCGCCTCGAGAGCGGGGATCGCGGAAGCATCGCCGCGGGAGCCGAGCGCGAAGACCGCGGTGATGCGCAAGCGGAATTGCGGCGCCGAGAGAAACGCGGCAATCTGATTGGTGATTTCCTTGTTGTCTTTCTGGAGGCGCGCAAGGCTGCTGATAGCGGCTTCGCGAGAGTCAATGTCCTTGCCTGGGGCGGTCCAATCGCGCAGAAGCGGTACGGCTTTGTCGTCGCCGAGAGAGCCAAAGGCGCGCAGAGCAGCGTTGCGGAGGACGCCGTCAGGAGAATCAACGTTCACAGCAGCCGTCAGGACTTCGTAGGCGTTGGGAGATTTCATTCGACCGAGGGATTGCAGGGCTGTGGCGCGTGTACGGTAGGAGCTATCGTCGCGGGCGATGGCTTCCATCTTCGATTTGATGGCGGCGTCATCCTTGAAGCTGGCGAGGGCGTCGACGACGCGGAAGCGAATCCAGGGTTGTGCTACGGAAGAGAACGAATCGAGGAGCTGTTTGGAAGCCGCGGTATTATTGAGTTCACCGAGGGCGTGGGCCGCGGCGATGCGCACGCCATCGGTTTTGTCTGAGCGCAGAGCTTCGCCGAGTGCGGCGGCCGCTTCGTCATCGTTCTTGAGTTTGCCGAGAGCGACGGCGGCATCCGCGCGATCGGCCAACTCCGCGGCATTTTTCAATTGATAGAGCAATTCCTTTTTGTCTTTCTTGAAGTTCGCAGATTTCAGAATTTGTGTGCCCTTATCGAAGAGGACCATGAGCGGAGCGGTGTCGGAAGGCAACGGAAAGGTTTCCGATTCCTTGGAGACGACGAGGTTGTAGAGCTTGGGGCCCGTCGCATTGGTGATTTCGACGTCTACAGGGAAGCGGAAGAGGCCAACGCGGCCTTCGAGCTTCTGGGTTTGCTTGACCGTAAGCAAAACCTGCTTTTTGGCTTCATCGTAGGTGTAGCTGACTTCGAGTTTGGGGGCACCCGCACCATAGATCCACTGGCTGAAGAATTGGTCCACATTGTTGTGTGTGGCTTCCTCGAGGGCTTTGGTCAAATCCGCGGTGACCACATTCTTGCCGCGATTCACTTCGAGGTAATATTTCAGGCCGGCGTAGAACGCGCTATCGCCCAGTTGGTGGCGGAGCATGTAGAGGACCCATCCGCCCTTGGCGTAGGCGTTGCCGTCGAATTCGCTGGAATCGTCAAAATCGTGGCGGACAATGGGCTTGCCGTAAAGTTCACGCCTGGAAAACCAATCGCGCGAAGCTTCCCAGCGATCATAGTCAGCTGCATCCTTGCCAAAGTGCGATTCGGTCCAGACGGATTCCATGTAGGTGGCGAAACCTTCGTTCAACCAGATGTTGCCCCAATCCTTGCAGGTGACCAGGTCGCCGAACCACTGGTGCGCCAGTTCGTGAGAGATGAGGGGATCTTCATCCTGCGGGTATTCGGGAACAAGTTTGGGATGGCGGAGCGAATCAACGGTATTGGTGGTGGCGCTGGAATTTTCCATGCCGCCGGCGACGAAGTCATCCACCATGGCCTGCGCATACTTTTCCCAGGGGTAGTCCACGCCAAGTGTCTGGCTGAAGAGATTGATCATCGCGGGAGTACGGGAGTAGTTGATGGTGAGGCGGTCGCCGCGATCCTTTGGAGCGTAGTAGGTGACGGGGACGTCGCGCCAGGCGTCCTTGGCTTCGACAAATTCGCCGGCAACGACGGTGAAGAGATAAGTAGAACTGGGTTGGGATTCGCGCCAGGTCCACGTTTTCAGGCCGCTTCCCGCGTCCGTAACGCTGATAAGTTTTCCGTTGGAGACGGTTAGCCAACCGGCGGGGACGGTGAGAATTGTCTCCGTGGTGAGGCGATCATTCGGGTAGTCGTAGGTAGGAAGATAGTAGCGCGTGTCTTCGGATTCCCCTTGCGTCCAGATCTGTAGGGAACGATTGGGGTAGTCCTTGTCCGGAAGAATGAAGTAGAGGCCCTTGGTGGGTTTGGCTTCGTACTTGATCTCGATTGTAAATTTTTCGCCGGACTTTGCTGGCTTGGGGAGAGCGATGCGGAGCTTGTCTTCAGAGGTCTCAAACGTGGCGGCGGCTTTGTTCAAGGTGACACTTTGAATCTGGAGACCCGCGGCATCGAAGGTGATGCGTTGGGTGTCGCGGAGAATAGTGATCGTGTGAGTGACGTCTCCAATGACTTTCTTCTGGCCCAGGTCAAATCGTAACGCGATGCGGGAGTGCTCGAGGTCGTAATCCTTGGTGCGAGCGAAAGGCTCATCGGCGCGGAGGAGGGGCGTTGCGCCAATTAGAACAAGGGAAAAGACAAATGAAGCTAGCAAACGCACCCGCGCGGATTTTTCACTGACAAATCGATTCGGCATTCAGAGACTCCTTGATAGAGCAATACGCTCAAAGACATGGATTACGAAATGACGCTGCCGCCGTTCCCTGTGCCACAGACTTGCTCGCAGCTGGTAACCCAAACCTTAATTTTCCCGTGAGAAGGAGGCGGACGTCAAATGAGGGCAGTGGTTGTTGGTAGATTCCCGTCGGGGGTG
>CAYOOS010000462.1:0-3851 GCA_964405585.1 uncultured Acidobacteriaceae bacterium
GAGCGTTGAGCAGCGGCCAATCGGCCACGGCGTCGCTGCCGTCTTTCATGCTTTCGGTTTCGCGGAAGGGTGAGGCCACGGAACCACAGTCCAGGTGGTCGCGCCCGATGACGATGGGCGCCTTTAATTCGCCTTTGGCCACCAGATCGTTGATGCGTTCGCCAAACAGGGCGCGTTCGCCGTAACCCAGCCAGCAGATGCGCGAAGGCAATCCCTGGAACTTCACCTTCTTCTGGGCCATATGGATCCAGCGCTTCAAATGCTCGTTCTGGGGAAACATCTCGAGCACCAATTGGTCTGTTCGCGCAATATCCGACGCCTCGCCGGAAAGCGCTGCCCAGCGGAACGGCCCTTTGCCCTCGCAAAACAGCGGCCGGATGTATGCCGGGACGAATCCTGGGAAATCGTAAGCATTCTTGACGCCCGCTTCATACGCAAACGTGCGGATATTGTTGCCGTAGTCAAACGTAACCGCGCCGAGCTTCTGCAGATCAAGCATGCCCTGGACATGTTCGCCCATGGCAGCGACTGCGCGCTTTCGGTATTCCTGCGGGTTACTTTTGCGCAATTCCAACGCCTGCTCCAGCGTCAAGCCGTTAGGGACATACCCGCCGATGGGATCGTGCGCGCTGGTCTGATCGGTCAGAATATCCGGTACGACGCCGCGTTTGGCAAGTTCCGGAATCAGGTCAGCGCAATTGCCCACTAGGCCCACCGACGTCGCTTCGCGTTTTCGCACGGCGTTCTTCAAGATACGCAACGCTTCATCCAGCGACGTCACCATCACATCGCAATAGCCGGTCTTGACGCGCCGCTTGATACGCTCTGGATCCACGTCAATGCCCAGAAATGCAGCGCCATTCATCGTCGCGGCAAGTGGTTGCGCTCCGCCCATCCCGCCGATGCCGCCGGTCACCACCAGCTTGCCGCTCAGGTCCGCGCCAAAATGTTTGTGCGCCGCAGCGGCAAAAGTTTCGTAGGTGCCCTGCAGAATTCCCTGCGTACCGATGTAGATCCAGCTACCCGCGGTCATCTGGCCGTACATCATCAAACCGGCGCGATCGAGTTCGTTGAACTGCTCCCAATTGTTCCAGTGGCCCACCAGGTTGGAATTGCACAACAGGACGCGCGGCGCGTATTCATGCGTGCGGAAAATCCCCACCGGCTTTCCCGATTGCACCAACAAGGTTTCGTCGCACTCCAGCGCTCGCAACGATTTCACGATGGCGTGGAAGCAATCCCAATTCCGAGCAGCCTTCCCCGTGCCACCATAAACCACCAGATCCGCCGGCTTTTCCGCAACGTCGGGGTCCAGGTTGTTCAGGAGCATGCGCAAAGCCGCTTCCTGTTGCCAACCTTTGCAGGAAAGCTCCGTGCCACGAGGCGCACGGAAGGGTCCGCGGCTGGTCGCCGGATCATTCAGGATTGGTGTTGTGGCGCTCATGGCTTCTACTCCCACCCCATCTTAACCCACCGGCAAAGCCACTTGGAAATCGCGTCCCAGCCCGTGCCCCCAATTCGCCTGTCCATTAAACTGCCGAACTCAAGGTTCCTGATCGCTGATATCTGATAGACTTCCACCCGTGGCATTACTCTTCAAGTAGCGCCTGCACTCACTCCCAATATTGCGCGACCATCCTCCCTTGCGATACATTCAAACTCGCGCATGAACTACGGCTCTCTCCCTTCTCGATTTCTCCATGCCGTTGACGAGCACCCGACCTCCCGGGCGCAACTCGCGCGGCGTTTCGAACGCTGGGAGCCTATCTCCAGCCAGGAATTACTGCGACGCGTTGCCGGCCTGGCGGACGCTTTGGTGGAACTCGGCGTAAGACCAGGTGACCGCGTCGGTCTGCTGGCCCCCAATTGTCCGGAGTGGCATACCGCGGACTTCGCCATCAGCGGTTCAGGCGGCGTGACTGTCCCTATTTATTTCAACGAATCGCCGGACCGCATGACGTACATCCTGAATCACTGTGGTGCCCGGGTGCTCTTCGTCAGCGGCGCCGCGCAACTGGCGAAAGTTTTGCAGATTCGCGGAGATTTAAAGGAACTTCAGCAGGTCATCGTTGCCGATGCAGGCGACGATCTTCCCTCCGAATTCTTACGCTACGAAACACTTATCGCTACTGCCGGTGCTCCGGAGATCGCTTCCTACCGCCTGCGCGCCGCCCAAGTGCTTCCCAGCCAGCTTGCTTCCATCATCTACACGTCCGGCACGACCGGCGAGCCCAAAGGCGTCATGCTGACGCACACGAATTTCAGCTCGAATGTCAGCGATTCGTGCCGTGAACTCATACTCAATCCCGGCGTGGACCTGGCGGTTTCCTTTCTGCCGCTGGCGCACGTCTACGGCCGCACGCTGGACTACGTGCTGATTTTCGGCGGATGCCCGCTGGCCTACGTTCCCGTGATTGAGACTGTCGCACAGGCCCTGGTGGAGGTTAAGCCCACGATTCTTGGCGCGGTGCCGCGTTTCTTTGAGAAGATTTACGCCCGCCTGATGGAGCAGGGAACAAAGAGCACCGGGGCGAAACGCAGGATTTTTCATTGGTCCATGAAGCTCACCCAGAAGATCGCCCCGTGGCGCTGCGGCGAAGCATCGGCCAGCCTCGCAACGAAATTGCAGTGGGTCATCGCCGACAAGTTGGTGTATTCCAAGATCCGCGCTGCCACTGGCGGCCACCTGCGCGTTGTCCTTTCCGGGGGCGCGCCTCTTTCCAGGAATTTGGCGCAGTTCTTTTGGGCTATCGGCATTCCGATCTATCAAGGCTATGGTTTGACGGAAACTTCGCCGGTTCTGACGTCCACCTATCCGCAAAATCGTATCGGCAGCTCGGGGCGTCCCATCCCAAACGTTCAAATTCGCATTGCCGATGACGGAGAGATTCTTGCGAAGGGGCCGTGCGTCATGCAAGGTTATTACAAAGCACCAGAGGCTACGCGTCAGGTTCTAAGCGAAGACGGCTGGTTCAGCACCGGCGATATCGGGTATCTGGATAAGGACAACTACCTCTACATCACGGACCGCAAAAAAGACCTGCTTAAAACAGCGGCCGGGAAATTTGTTGCGCCCCAGCCGATTGAAAACATGCTGAAGACTAGCCCGTACATCCTGAATGCCATGGTTGTGGGTGACCAACGAAAATTCATTGTGGCGCTGATCGTTCTCAATCCCACGACCGTGGCCGCCAAACTGGCCGAGGACGGCCTGAACTTCTCGTCCAATGCGGAACTCGCCGTGCACCCGCGCTCCTATGCATTAGTCGAGGAGGAAGTCCGGCGCCTTACCACACATCTCGCGCAGTACGAGACCATCAAGCGCTTCGCCCTTCTGCCGGACGACTTTACTTTTGACAGCGGCAGCCTCACTTTCACCATGAAGCTGAAGCGGCGTGTCGTCGAAAAGCAGTTCCACGACCTGATTGATAAACTTTATTCCGACGTGATCGAGCCCCGCCCCGTCACCAGCGGTTAAGCTCCATCGCATCCATCTTCTGCTCTGAAACCTCGGTCAGTATAGGGATCTCGGCTCATGCGGCCGGCTGATGGTATTGGGATGCTTGCCAGACTTTTGTTACGGACACGCCTCTGGATTCCCCTCATTCCAGGGTGGACATTTCACTTTCTCACCGCTTTCTTGGAGCCCTGGATGTTAGTTGTTCGTTTTCGGGGAAGTATTGCCCGGCTTTGCTTCCGATTCCTTGATCATCGCGGCGATGTCGCCCTGCACACACTTGTGCATACTGTCGACGCTTTTCTGGATCATCGGCATAATGGTTGCCATTGTCTCTGCCGTGATGGCTGGCAACTCCTGAAGCATCTTCTGGCCCGTCGACCCGGAATAAAAG
>CAYOOS010000463.1:0-3850 GCA_964405585.1 uncultured Acidobacteriaceae bacterium
GCTCACTAAGCGAACTGCTCATTCGGAAAGGGAGGACGGGAGAATCAATCCTGTCCTCCCTTTTCTTTTTGGGGAGAGAATTCCCAGGGTTGTGAAGTTCGTTGCTTGTTGCCCAGTCCGAGACTGGTTTCCCGCGGAGATCTCAAAGAAAATCCGGCCAGCTTACATCTTCGGCACAACGATGACCGTGATCGACTGCGCAGGAAAAGTTGTGCTGAGCGTGCTTGTCGTGCTTCCCGCTGGCGGCGGCGTGACGGTCAGGTCAGGCTGCGCGACGATCGCGGCCAGATTGGCGTTGCTATAAAGGAAAACCTTCGCGGAGCCATTTGGGGTCAGGTTTGCGAGCGAGACGGTGTCGGTCAGGTCTCCATAGGTCTTGTTGATGACGACCACAGTGACCGTGTTATCAGCGGTACGAAGCGCACCGTAGACCGAGAGCACGGCCTGATTGGCGCTGGTGGAGGCCAGAGCCATGTTGCCGAACGTTGAGTTGGCGCCATCATAGTTGCGGTAAACCGCGAATGCCATCATGCCGGGGATCTGTTGGCTGGGATTGGTCGTAGGCCAAAATGTTCCCAGATCGAGGCCCTCGCGCCCGAAGATGCCAAGGATGTCCGCCTGCGCCAGCGCGCCGTTGATGGATTCCAGTCCGCCCCAGTTGTACTCGTCGATGGCGAGCTTGGTGCCGGGATAGTCGTTCGCAACCCAGGTCTTCATCATCGGAATGACTTGCGGAGCCTGCAGGGGAGTCGAGCAACTGGAAGTGTAGTTCGGGTCCGTGGTGTAGTTGGGCTGCTGGAAATTGGGGTCGGTATATGTCGGGTCCCACAAGGCGCGCGTCGAATTCAATCGCGCCTGTTGCGCGCCGGTGTCGCCCGCGGTCGTTAAGGCGACGGAGTTGCCGTTGTACTCGGCGGCGAAATAGGTGTGCAGGTCCAGATAATCCAGCAGGCGCACGTTGTTCTTTGTGTCATAGGCCGCGAACTGCTGCAGATAGTATTCGATCAAGGGGATGCCGTTGTGGGCTTCGCGGTCGATGGGATTGCTCCAAGGCTCATAGCAGGGAGCTCCCGTGTCCCATCCGGACTCGACGTCTTTCTTGGAGTAGAAATAATCCCACCAGAAATCCATCACTGGGCCGCTCACTTCGGCGGTCGGGTCGGCCGTCTTGATGGCTTGCGCCGTGGCGATGCCGTTGTTCGTCACCTCGTCGTACGTAAAGGGCGCGGGATGAACGTCGCGTTGCGTGGCATCCCACCAGCTAGGCTCGTTGTCCAAGTCGTAGATAGCCACGCCACCATTCGCAGCAGTGCCGAATTTGCCGACCAGATAAGTAACCCAATTGCCAGACCACGAGGGGCCGACCGCGGTGCTAGTGACGGTGGGAGCGTTGCCGGTGATGAAAGACTGATCTGGATACTCCCCATCGCCGCAGGCTGCGTTATAAGGGTCAAAAGAATATTGACTGGGATAGGTCGCTGCAGGAAAACCGCAGGAGGAGTTGTCCTTTGCCACCCAACCTTGGACGGGCACGGTGCCCAGAGTTTTGATGCCGAGGCTGTTGTTACTCATTACCAGCGCATCGAATGCTTTCTGACCGTTGACCGGAGCGGCCCCGTCGCCGCCGGTGCCGTCACCATTCTCAAAATACCAATCCGCGGCTGCGTTGGTTACGTCCAGCATGTAGTTGTAACGCGAGGTCGAATCTCCGCCCCAGCGATCGATGGTGATGTTGGCGTTCTTGGCGGCTGTAGAATCAGCCGTGGTCGCGTTAAGAAGATACGCGTTCATGCCATAAATGTAAGGACTGATGGCGTGCGTCTCATTGCCCGCATCCACAGTCAGTGCCGGCCCAGGCGCGGTTGCCGGGGCAGAGAAGTTCACGGTGGCGTTGCCGCTCTTGGTGTTGTCCTGCGTGCTCGTTGCCTGCACGGTCACGCTAGCCGGAGGGGGGTAAGGCGTCGTGTAAAGGCCAGTTGTGCTGATCGTGCCGGGGTTCAAATCGCTGCCTTGCGGTGCGAGCACCGACCAAGTCACCGCGCTGCTATAGCTGCCCGTACCCGTGACCGTCACGGAAAACTGCACTTGGGTTCCGATCACCGCAGGCGCGGGATTGGGAGCAACGGTAACCGAGGTAATGGCGTTTCCTGGAGGCGGGGTGGTGGTAACCCCGCCACCGCCGCAGCCCGACGCCAGCAGGCATATCCCGATTCCTATTAGAACAGCCGAAGTACAGCGCAAGTTTTTCATATTGAAAATCCCCAAGCCCTCAAAGGTTCGCCCGTAACCAAGCCCACTCAGCCGGTAGGAACCTTCCACGCGATTTCTTCCATTGCGTACTATCCTGGAGCGGAGATGGCAGCATTCGAGACGGAGGAAGAGAAGAAATGTCGCGAGCAATCTTACTTAACCGGAACTTACAATTTGATTTTCCGGTTGAGCAACATTCTATTCGTGGCTGCCGCGGTTTGCAACGCGCCCGCGAGGGATTTGATTGCATGGCCTTGTGGCGGAGCAGGTGAGAAATGCGTAGCGAGCCTGGGCGGGGAGAGAGTCCGGCCAATGCTGTCAGTACTCGAGCGCGGGACACCTGACTCTTAAGACAGGACCTGGTCATTGGTGTTTCCGTTCCCCTTGCGGTTCTGTCTAAGATAGAGATGAGGAGCGCGGGGGAAAGCGCTTTTCAGGCCTACATTCATGGAACAGACGTTCAATCGGCGGGAATGGCTGGAATGGCTGACGCGCGTCCGCCTGTTGATGATCGCATTGATTCTAGGTGTGGGAGTGGTGTGGCCGCAGTATGTGCCGTCCACGGGTTCGCCGCGTTATTTTCTGCCCATCATCATCTTGTGGATCACCATCAGCATTCTGCACCTGATTCTGGTGCGCTTGCTGCCGGCGACGTTCTGGTTCGGCGCGATCCAGGTGCTGTGCGACGTCACCATGATTACTGGGCTGGTGTACGCCACAGGATTGCAGGACAGCAATTTCACTTCGCTGTACCTGCTGGTGATCATTGTTGCCAGCATTCTGTTCACGCGGCGGATGGCGTTTGCGACGGCAGCGCTGTGCCTGGCGGCGATCGCGGTGGTGCTCCTGCTGGTGAACGCGGGGAAACTGCCGCGGACTTCTCTCTCGGTTGCTTCCGCCGAGACGCTGCGCCTCTGGTTTCTCGGCAATACGTTTGGATTTCTCACGGTGGCTTACCTGGCCAGCCTGTTGGCGAACTCCCTGCGGCGCAAAAGCTCCGAACTCGAAGAGAAGCGCGAAGAATTGTTGGAACTCCAGGATTTCACCGCGGACATCATTCATTCCATGCGCGGCGGCCTGGTGACTACGGATATGGAAGGGCGCGTAGTGCTGATCAACCGCACGGGGGAAGAGATATTGGGGCGCACGTTTGCGGATCTCCGGGGGCGGGATTTGCGGGAAGTCAGCGAGGAATTCTGGCTGCCAGACATGAGCGGGCTGCCTGAAAAGCTTTCGCTGCGACGAGAGATTGAGTTGCGAACCGCTAGCGGGCAGCGCAGATTCCTGGGCATCTCTGTGTCGCCCCTGCGAACGCGGGATGCGGCGCGCAGTGGATACGTTTTCAATTTTCAAGACCTGACGGAATTGCGGCGAATGATGAAAGCAGATACTGATCCGAAAGGCGAATCAGTGCCTAAAACGGCGGGCTGAGGCGTCGAAACGGGTCGGAATCGGGTGAGTTTTGGGCCATCGGGAGGTGGTTGGCGTGGAGGGTGCGCGTTGTGGGAGACGGGGTACTCGGGTGCATCTACTAGACGAGGCCGACGCCGGGGAGGATCATATTGATCGCTCGTCCGGTAGACCGAGGCGTGGCCCGAGG
>CAYOOS010000464.1:0-3304 GCA_964405585.1 uncultured Acidobacteriaceae bacterium
CTTGGGCGCAGTAAGGAAGCCACTTTCAGGTGTTGAATCTACTTTCGTCGCCCGTCAGGTGAAGCGAATGCTCGGGACAGTTTGTACGGAATCTTTTGAATAAATTAAGCTGAACTTTCCATTGCCTGCGCAAGCTCCAACAGTTTCGTCACCGTATTCCAGTTACGGTTGGTGCCAGAGGTCTTAAGGGCCCTTTCAATGGCCGGCCAGGACATCTTGGGGCGCCCCATGCCATTCGGGAAATAGGCAAAAGCTTCGCGCCCGTCAATGTGCAGTTCCTCTGGTGCCGTCTCTATTTTCAAGGCTGCTCGCAAGCACTCGGCGCTCGGGGAATCCTTCAGGAAAATGACCGCCAGTTTTGCCGGGTCCAGGCCTTTGCGCTTGGCAAAGGGGCATCGCGAAATCACGTCGCTCAGCTCCGAACTTGTACGCGAGACGACGTGAATCCGAAAACCAAATTTCTTTTCGATAGCGTCTTCGATCCGCTTGGCCACGTTTGCATGAGCGCTGCCTTTCATCCGGAAAACGACGTTGCCGCTTTGCAGGAGGGTCTGCGCGCCTAGGAGCCCCAGATTTGTATAGAGGTCGCGCAGTGCGTCCATCTTGATCTTATTGTGTCCGCCGACATTGATGCCGCGGAGCAGGGAAATAATCACGGTCATAATGCGCACAAGTATATCGCGAGACAGCGCCGCGTGGCTGACAGGACGGGAGGAAGAACGGAAAGCTTGCAAAGATACTCCAACAGCAAAGGGTTTTCACGAACAGAGGGGACGGAAGAACTTACTCGGACTTCGGCGGGTGCTCCGCTCTTTCTTTCTTCTTATCTTCTTTCGCTTGGTCGGAGGGTGGATAAGCATCGAATGCCTTGGCGAGTTCCTCGTCCACCTTTTTCCACACTTTGTCGGGTTCCGAGATCTTGCGCACGAGATAGAGCCGCCAGACAAGGCTCTTCGCCTTTGGATCGATCAGATCGATCACCAGAGCGCCTTCCTTCTGGCTGCTGGCGGTAACATCGTTGTACAGGAATCCCCAATAACTCCCGACATACGCGCCATAAGGGCCCCAGTTTCCAGTTATGGCTACATCCACCGCCGAGGACGTATTCGCCCAGTAGCGCACGACAATGTCAGGATGTTCCTGCGGGTTCACTTCGCGCAATCCGTGTTTTTCAAGTTCCCGCGAGATCGAGTGATGCAGCCGTATCTCAACCAAGTCGGGATTTACCAGCATGCTGACCAGATTTTCAATGCCGCCCAGGAACGCATAAGTTCTGTACTTGGAGTAATCGAGATTGGGGTCGAAATCAACGGCCGTCCTCGCTCGCAGTGGCAGAGCAATCAGGAGCGCGCCCAGCAACACCACAAGCTTTACGGTTCGGTAGTAACGATGGTGAATCGCGCTGTGTTTAGGACCTCTCATGGCCTCCCTCGACTGGGAAACTCCCCGGGTTGGACGAGATGCTTCGGGTGGAACTGGCTCTGCGGTTAGTGTAGGTCAAGCACACACGAATTGCGAGACGGTCATCGCGCGGGCTTGTTTTCTTACTCGTTTACTCCGTCGGCCGGCTCGTTGTGAAACAGCCGGGCAAGGTCCGCGTGCTCCATGACCACGGAGGGATCTTTCTGGATGGCATCGTAATACTTCTTCTGAAAGCCGTCGCCAGTCTCTGTGGGCGCGAAAATTTTTCGGGCCAAAGAAATCGCTCCGCGAGTATCTTCCGGAGTAATCTCAGTTTCCGCGGCCAGCTCTTCATCGATGCGCACAACGAATTCGGATAGGTTGTGCAGCCAGGAGAATTGCGGATCGTCCACGACGAGCCGAAAGAGTTCACCGGCCGAAACGGGGCCGTGGACCTTCTCGTACTCGCGGCGCTCCATTTCCAGCAGAGTTTTGTGCAAGCGCAACAGCGCTTCGCGCAGGGCTACCAGCTTCTGGCGAGCGGGAGTGTCCCGCCAGTTGCCTTGATTTGCATAGGGGTTTTTGCCTTCCGCCACGGTTTGTTCCTTTCTCGTTGTCTCGCCGTCTGATCCAACCGCGCCACTATTTTCTCGGCTTTTCCGTCGCCTGGACAACCAGATCATTCTTCACGCTGGTGACATTGGTTACAAAGCCGGCTCGGGCCGTGGCGCGGTTCTTGTCGGCTTCGCTCTCCACCTGGCCTTCCAGCATCACCTTCCCATTCTTGATGATGATGTGGATGGATGGCAACTCTTCCACGGCATACCGGGAGAGCTCCGGGTCTTCATAGATAGCGCGATAGACCGCGTTCCGCAAATCGTCGTCGGTCGCCGAAGCAGGCAGCACCTCAATCTGGTTTACCACCGACCCAACGCCCTCGATGCTCTTCACCGCCGATTCCGCGGCGCTCTTCAGTGTGGGCCGGACCACCTGTCCCGTCAGCGTGACGTCGTTCCCGTCCAGCGTAAACGCAATGTGGTCGAACACCGACAAATAGGGAACCACTGCCAACTGGTGGCGCACTTCACGAGCCAGCCCTTCCGCAAGCTTCTCGCTTCCAGGCTGCTGGCGGGTTACGGTTGAGGTCTGAGCCCGCGCAAGCAGCGTTGCCAGACACACGCACAGCGCCAACGTCAGCCATACCCGCAACATACTTTTTCCGTGCTTACGGCCAGTCACCCGGTGCTCCTCATTTAGTCTCACGCACTACTCCCTCTCCTATTGTCTCCCAGGTCCATTCCGCGGTGTTAGCATACGACAGGGAATCGTGCTCTTCTCGGACACCTCTGCCCCGCTCGGTTGCCCAGGAGGGTTTCACTCGCGTGCTGGCCATAGCTCATCGTGGTGCTTCGGGATACGCCCCGGAAAACACGCTGGCGGCGTTCCGGCGCGCTGTTGCGCAAGGCGCGACGTTCATTGAAACCGATCTGCAACTTACCCGCGACGCCCATTTCGTCGCCATTCACGACGAAACCGTGGATCGTACCACCGGCGGCCATGGCGCAATTCAGCATATGACGCTGGCGGAGATCCGGCGGCTAGATGCGGGCGCCTGGTTTGCCAGCGAGTTTATCGGCGAGCGCGTTCCTACTCTTGAAGAAATCCTCGTATTTTCCAAGAAAAATGATGTCGTATTCTACCTCGAGCTGAAGCCCAGTGGTTTCTGGGGCGGCGAGCATGCCTTGATCAGCGCGCTTCGCGAATCCGGGGAAATACCGCGCGTGGTGATCATCTCCTATGGGTTGTGGCAGGACCATTACAATCGCGATCCAGGAATCCTCAACCGCCAGATCGATGTGGATGGCAGCGCGGCGGGCGTGGTTGGGGTGTTGCCCAGGGACTT
>CAYOOS010000464.1:3314-3841 GCA_964405585.1 uncultured Acidobacteriaceae bacterium
GATTCTCAAGAGCCTGCGGAGCATTGACCCTACCTTGATGGTGGGATTGCTGTTTGACGGCAGCATCGAAGATCCCTTCCAGAAAGCCCTGGAAATCGGCGCGCGGCAGCTTGCCGTTCGCGGTGACCTGGTGACGCCGAATTTCCTCCACGAAGCCCGCAAGCGAGATCTCCAGGTCGTTTGTTGGACCATCAATTCGCCTGCCCATATGCGGCTTCTGGCGGCGGCTGGGGTCGACGGGATCATGTCCGACTATCCGGACCGGCTGCTCACTTCGTTGAAGAAATAGCGCCGTACACTCCTGCCAGCTCCGCAACCGTCAGTTGCTCGGCGCGCGCATCCTCGCGCAGTGCAAGCTGCTGGAGGATCTCTCGTACTCGCACCGGTTCGGCTAACGCACGCAGATTGTTGGCAAGCATCTTCCGCTTTTGCGCGAAACACATTTTCACAAACTCCAGAAACTCCTCGCCATATTCGAGCCCTAGCTTTGCGTTCTCGCCGGGCAGCCGCAGGGTGACAAGTGCTGA
>CAYOOS010000465.1:0-3838 GCA_964405585.1 uncultured Acidobacteriaceae bacterium
CGATAGCCCCGATTGCGTCCGAAAACTCCCCACCTGCCCCAGCGCGTGCACACCCGCATCCGTCCGCCCCGCGCCGTGCAACTGCACAAACTCCTGCGTCAGCCGCCGCAACACGGTCACTAACTCGCCCTGCACTGTCGGTTTATTTGCCTGGATCTGCCAACCGTGAAAATCCGTCCCGTCGTAAGCAATCACCAACTTGAAATATCTCACCGTCCCAAATCCCCGTCCTGTACCTCACCCCTTCAGGGGTGAGGCTTTCCCCCACAACATGCAATACCCCGCCCCAATTCCCAACGAATTCCAATTCTCAACCAACGAAACAATCGAGCTTTCACTCTTACACTCCTTTACTTCCTGACCCTTCCTTCTGAACTCTGTGCCCTCTGTGTTCCGATCTCTGTGACCTCTGTGTTACAGTCCCTCTTCTCTCTGCGAACTCTGCGCTCTCTGCGAACTCTGTGTAAGCTCTTCGCCTTTCTTAACTTTCAACTCTTCAACCTCTTCGCCTTACTGAAAACTTAAAACTAAAAACTACCCACTTCCCTCACCCCGCGCTCCTAACAAACCGACTCCCCGGCTTCACCGCAAGCCCTCCCTGCTTGCACATCGGGCAATCCTCTTCCTCATAACTCTCAATCTTCAATTCCACCAGCGCCTGCGTCTCCACCTCAAAATCGATCGGTCCTCCGCTTCGGTCAATCAACGCTCCCGCCGCCACCACCCGCGCTCCCGCCTCTTCCACCACCCGGATCGCTTCTCGCGTCGATCCTCCCGTAGTCCACACATCTTCCACCACCAGCACATGCATCTCCGGCCGAATCACAAATCCTCTTCGCAGCGTCAGCAACCCGCTCGCATCCCGTTCCACAAACATCGCAGGCACTCCCCCGCCCACCGTATCCTTCGGAGCAGGCAGCGCTCGCGCCACTTCCTGCCCAATCACCACTCCGCCCAGCGCCGGAGACACCACTGCATCAATCCGCGCATCCGAAAACAAAGCCGCCAGCGCGGCCCCCAGTTTCTCCGCGAATCTCGGGTATTGCAGCACCAGCGCACACTGCACATACGTGCCGCTATGTCGCCCGCTGGACAACTCAAAATGCCCGTGCCGGATCGCTCCCGCCACCTCAAACAATCGCAGCAACTCTTCTCGTGTCATCATCGGTAACCCTAACCTCTGGCCCTTCCTCGACGTCAAATCGTCTGCAGCCTAGCCGTCCTCGCACGTCATTGTCAAGGAATCTGCCCCATGTGTTAAACTTCGTAATTCCGGCTCCGAGCCCGCCGATCTCCGGCTTTGGCCCTCTCGGCTCTCCTGGCCGTGAAACAAATTGTGCCCCGCGTGCGTTTTACATAGTGATGCACCCCATATCGCGGGTTGTGAGTACTGGGTTCCAACTCTATTCGTGAGGATTCTAATGAACACGCCGTTCCGCAGACCGCTGCTTGCCTCTATTCTGGCTGCTTTCTTGGCTACCGCTCCCATCACCTCCACCCTCGCTCAGGAGCCGGCCTCCTCCCCCACGCCTCATAACGTCGCTCAAGGCACTGTGCCCATCTCTCTGGGCATCTCCAAGTTCGATTACACCCGCGCCCCCAAGGCTTTCCCAAACCTTTTCGCCCCCTATGTCCATCAATACGTTGAACCTGGCGTCCTCACCAATTCCCCGCGCCTCGAGCAGCTCATCCACGATGGCAAACTCAGCCTCAGCCTCCAGGACGCTATCGCCCTCGCTCTCGAGAACAGCATGGACATCGTCGTCGCTCGCTACAACCCCTGGATCGCCGACGTCAGCCTCCTCAAGACCCGTGCGGGTGGCTATAGCTACGGTACCCCTGGCAGCATCTCCGTGGGCTCTACCGCCAACCTCCCGTCGCTCTTGTACGATCCCGTCATCTCCCAGACTCTTAGCTTTGCCGATGTCACCACCCCTATCAGCAACCCCTTCATTTCCGGTCTTGGAGCCTCCGCTGGCACCACTGCGGCCCTGCCCCTCTTCTCCCACTCCGCCGTCTACAACACCACCTATGCGCAGAGCTTCACAACCGGCACCTCCCTCAGCGTTGCTTGGGACAATACCCGCGCCTCCTCCACCGCCGCCAACTTCTTCAATCCCTATGTGCAATCCTCTCTCAGCATCAGTCTTTCGCAGCCCCTTCTTGCCGGTGCCGGCCGTTTCATCAATCGCCGCAACATGATCATCGCCGAAAACAATCGCAAGATCGCCGACCTCGCCTTCGCCCAGCAAGCCATCACCACCACCACCAACACGATCACCGCCTACTGGGAACTCGCCTACGCTCGCGAGAACGTTAAGGTTCAGCAGCAAGCCGTCACCGTCTCTGAAAAACTCTATAGCGACAACAAAAAACAGCTCGATATCGGCACCATGGCTCCTCTCGATGTCACTCGCGCCGAATCCGAACTCGCCACCGACCGCCAGAATCTCATCGTCGCGCAAACCACCCAGCTGCAGGACGAGCTCGTTCTCAAAAATTACATTTCCAAGGATCCCCTCGCTTCCAATCTTATCTCCGTCGAAATCATTCCCACGGACAAGCCTGTGGCCCCCGAAACCATTCAAACCTTGTCGTTTGAAGATGCCGTCAAGGAAGCCTTCGCCAAGCGCCCCGATGTTCAGGAGCAGTATTTCAACCTGAAGAGCGCCGACGTGGATGTCCGCGCCACCAAGAATGCTCTCCTCCCCACCGCCACACTCGGCGCCTACTACTCTTCCTCCGGCCTCGCCGGCAATTCTCCCACGTATGGCACGCCTGTACCCGGACTTGGCACGCAGCTCGTGGATGGCACCGGCACGCCAGTTGATTACTACATCCCGGAAGCCACCGCTCCGGTTACGGGCACCTTCAAACAGGGCCTTGGCACCGCGCAATCCCAAATCTTCCACAATGATTTTCCGACCTACGCTGCCCAGCTCACTTTGTCTCTACCCCTGCGCAACCGCGCCGCTCAGGCGGACAGTGTCCACGCGCAGCTTGTCAAACGTCAGTTTGAAGCCCAGGTCCAGCAGATCAAGAACAACGCTCTTCTCGATGTCCGCAACACCACCATCGCCCTCGAACAGGGCCGCGCCCAGGTGCAAGCAGCCAGCAAAGCGCGCGAGCTACAGCAACAAACCTTCGACGCCGAACAGAAAAAATATCAGCTTGGCGCTTCCACGGTGTACAACGTCATTCTCACGCAGCGCGACCTCATCACCGCGCAAGGCACCGAACTCCGCGCGCTAGCCAATCTCGCCGAAGCCAAAGCCAATTACGAACGCGCCCTCGGCCGTACCCTCGACGTCAACAGCGTCACCATCGCAGGCGCCGAAAAAGGCGTAATCGAACCCGACACCCTGATCCCCGGCACGCACAACGGCCAGGTAGCTGGCACCGAAAATCTCTTCAAAGCCCTGGACAACGCCAACCACGGCCAGCGCTAATTTGGACTGCGGCGGCCAGCCGCCGCTTTTACGGCCGTAGCCAGTCATCCACCAAATTTCATTCATCCCTTGCTGTCATCCCGGCCGCCCTGCCGCGCTCTATGCCGCCTCCCCCAACCCCTGTACCTCACCCCTTCAGGGGTGAGGTAGTCCATAACCCAACCAGAACTTGCTAATCCGTTCTAGCACTCTTCTTCTCAATCAATCTTCTTCTTCATTCTTCTCTGCGCCCTCTGCGCCTCTGCGTTATTTGTTCTTTTCTCTTTTCTTCCCTCTTTTCTCTTTTCTTCCCTCTTTTCTCTTTTCTTTTCTCCTTTCTTCCCTCTTTTGTTTCCTCTTCCTCTTGCCGTTCTCTGTGCCCTCTGTGTTCCTATCTCTGTGAACTCTGT
>CAYOOS010000466.1:0-3816 GCA_964405585.1 uncultured Acidobacteriaceae bacterium
CGTTTCGTAGAATCCGCCGCGGCGCTCGACGCCGAGCGTTTCCGAAGCGGTGATCTGGACATGGTCCACGTAATTGCGGTTCCAGAGCGGCTCAAAGATTCCGTTGCCGAATCGCAGAACGAGCAGATTCTGCACCGTGTCTTTGCCAAGATAGTGATCGATGCGGTAGACCTGCTTTTCCTCGAAAACGTTCAGCACAGTCTGGTTGAGTTCGCGGGCCGTAGCCAGATCTCGCCCAAAGGGCTTTTCAATGATGATGCGCACCCAGGAACCGGGCTTGTCGGGCCGCGCCAGCCCCGCGCGCCCGAGTTGTTCGACGATGTCTGGATAAACTTCGGGAGGGGTGGAAAGGTAGAGCAGACGGTTGCCACACAGCTTTTTCTGTGCTTCGAGCTCCGCCAATCGATTGACCAATTGCGCGTAGGAGTTCGGATCGCCGTAATCCCCCGGCGAATAATAGAGGTTGGAGGCGAACTCATCCCATTTTGCGGGATCAATGGGCCCCACCTCCGAAATTGTCTTGGCCGCTTCCCCGGCCATGGAGCGGAACGAGTCATCGGTCATCGGCGTGCGCGCGAAACCGACGATGGCATAGCATTCCCCGAGCGATTTATTTTGCGCCAGGTCGTACATGGCGGGAATGACCTTGCGTTTGGCAAGGTCACCCGAAGCCCCAAACAGAATCACGGTACAGGGATCAGCTGTACCACTATAAATGGAACCAGAGTGATAGGTTTCTTCGGACATCCACATCCTCCGGGGAAAAGATGGCAAACAGGCCGAAATACCGCTCAGAGACTATACCGCAATCCCGAGGGATTGCAGGTCTTTGCGTAGCTGGGGTGCGTTCTGATGGTGAACAACGTTCATGCCCAGGCGGCGGGGATTTTCGAGGTTCAAGGCGCGATCATCAATGAAGACGCAACTCTCCGGCGCGCGCTGCGTCACCTCGAGTGCGATGCGGTAGAGGGTCTCTTCCGGTTTGCGAGCGTTCAGGTAACAAGATCTAAAAAAGACCTGCAAATCGTGGCGCAACTGGAAAGCCTCAATACGGTATTGGTTGAGCTCCAACGGTTCATTGTTGATGGCGCCGATCAGGTATTTGCCCGTGCGTGCCAGGGCAGACAGGATGGCGCGGGTATCCGGATACTCCTTGGACTGGGCAAACATGAAGGCCGTGAATTCTTCGCGAGTGAAAGAACGCGGGCGGTAGAAGAGGGTGCGGTCAAGATATTGGTTGAGAGTGATTTGACCCGCGTCAAACGCAGGGAAGGAGAGATCGTGACGGTCCTGGAAATCCTCCCAATCGAGTCGGAAGGCCTGGGCAGCTTCGCGGCGCGCGTCGCGATCCCAGCCGTTGGTCAGAATCACACCGCCAATATCAAAGAAAATCGTGCTGATTTCGGGCACGGATAGCCTCCAAACGCCGGCTTGAGACATATCAGATGTAGTTCCCGGGGAAAAGGATAAAGTGCAGCCACGTCTATTGGGCTCGGCTGAGAGCCTGATTAATGGCTTGCTCCAAGCTTGTGAGTGCCGCAGGAACCTCTCCCGTAAGGTGGACTCTGATGGCAAACCGATGGCTCTGTTCCAGGCTTTCAAGTTCACCCAAAGCCAGCGCGCGATAGAGCTGCCCAAAGGTATAGGAAGCGCCGGGGATGGCGATGTCAACGCGGGGATCGCCGGTACATACCAGGTACAGACCTTGGGGTTGGCCTTTGCGACCCAGATTGCTGTAGTGATGGGAGGCGTACGGACCGTAAACCATAAGCAGGGGGACTTTTAGTTTTTCGGTGAGATCTCTTCGGATGGATTGCAAGGCGGTGACGACTCTGGGTGTTGGCGGGAGAAAAACCAATACCCCAAGAAAACTATCCTGGTGCAGCAAACGAAAGAAGGAGCGGAGAGAATCCTGCAAGCTCAATGCGGAGAGCTCGCGCCGGGTCTGGCCCTCGGAAAAGAGTTGCAGGTTTCCCTCCTGAAGGCGGGGCTTGCGGGTCAAAGTGTCGTTGGTTGGCGAATAGTTGTTGAGGATTTCCATGGCAAGTGCGCGCGGTAAACGGTCGTCCGCACCTTCAAAGGGATCGAAACCCAAGCGGGCGCAGGCGAGCACTGTAGCCACCTCCCAGCCAAAAGTGCCCGGAAGCAAATCGAGAGGCTCGGCTACTTGCATATTCACGAAGGGGACACCGGAAAAGCGGAATCGGCTCATCAAATCGGTGAGCTCCGTATCGGCATCACCTGCGTAGGTCAAGATGGCAAATGCCGCTTTATCCTCTAACGCATGGGTGTCACGGGGAAGATCTCCGGCCAAGGGGATCAAGCCGGGGTCTTCTTTCGCCATGCTTCCGCCGATCAATTGGCTAAGGCAATGGGTGTAGGGAACCAGAGTGGGTGACGCCAGAAACGCCAGAAACTCGCGCTTTGCCAAAGCCGCACAGGAGAGGAATGCTGCCAACTGTAAAGCTGGATTTTCCGCTGGAATCGCGCTGGGGGAACAAGCATTGTGCATTCCCTTTGCTGCCGAAACGATTGTTCCCGGTTCCATCTTGAATAACGAGGTTAGTATTGCGCCCAAATACTTGATTGAAGAAAATGAGGCGAGAATACTGGGTAAATCATGGAAAACTGCCCGGAACTTGTATTCACGGCCAATCGACGCAAGATAGGAACCCGGCTCGGTCTGAGCCACGAAATGGCACAATGGTTGCGGCACGCCGGCGGATTGCAGTTTTTCCCGTAAATACAGAAAGAGCGCATGATCTTCGAGGCGGTAAGCCGCCTTGCTCGCGAAAATGAAGAGAGTGCGCGAAAAGTCCAGTTCTTTTTCCGAGAGCGAAATGGCGACTGGACATGTGCTATCGAGAACTACCATGCGCGGTGTATCGCCCGGCGGTACGAACGCCAGAAGCGCCCTGGCTTCCAGATTGGCGTTCTCGAACGTAATCAGCGCGCGGCGATCAAGGCCATCCGCGCAGGCGGCTGACTCCTCCTGTCTTATGGCTTCGAGGAACGGCGCAAGCGAATTTGGCAAGTCCAACCAGTCCAGATTGGAGCGAATGTGGGAGTGCTCGAACTCATCTGGCGGCCAGAGTGTGTCGTCTTTCGCCCACAACCGGTTTAAGAGTCGATTTTCGAGGAAGTACTTTAGCTCGCGATGGAATGCGGACTGCAGACAGCCAGCAACGATCGTTTGCATGGGAATCGCCATGCGGCCCTCGCTTGACGTACAAAACGGAGAAATTACATGCCTGCTGAAACGGTCAAATTGGTTTGGAAGCGGGGCCCATGATGCTGCAACATGAAGGACATGAGGAAGGAGGAAAAGAAGATTAATAAACCATGCCCTATCATGTGGAAAAAGGGTAGCGAGAACAGGCTTCGCTTGCAACATCTCTTTGTCTGGTCGAAAATGGAGTCTTCCGGGAGGAACGAATGGCCAACGATTCATGTGGATCCACACCGACACCCAGCGAACCCATCAAGCCGGGGACGCGCATGGTGCACTGCGTGAAGTTCGGCAAGGAGATGCCCGGGCTGGATCGCCCGCCCTGGAAAGGAGAACTTGGCAAGAAGGTGTATGAAAACGTCTCGAAGGACGCGTGGAAGCTGTGGCTGGAATACTCGAAGATGGTGATGAACGAGTACCGCTTGAATCCGCTGGACCCGAATTCGCAGAAGATCATGGAAGAACAGATGGAGCAGTTTTTCTTTGGGGAAGGCGCGAAGTTGCCGGAGGGATATGTGCCGCCAAAGGCGAAGGGATGAGAGAGTTTTCAGTTATCAGTTTTAAGTTCTAAGTTTTCAGATATCAGT
>CAYOOS010000467.1:0-3809 GCA_964405585.1 uncultured Acidobacteriaceae bacterium
TTGTTTCACTTCGGTGCGAACTTAAATAAAAGGACACGGCACTCTCGGTTAGCAAGAGGATTCCCATGAAAGTTCCTTATCTTTTGTGCGTAGGCATGCTTGCAGCCGCGACTGCGACCGTGAATATTCAGGCCCAAAATCCACCCGCCTTGGCCGGCTCGACGCTTCCTGCTGGAATGTTCAGCACGCTGGGAATTCAGATCGTAGACCAGAACCAAAATCCCGTTCGCCTAGCTTGTGTTTATTGGCAAGGAATGAACGGCGACGATGGCACGCCAAGTAACCTGACTACGCCCCTCAATGGTTATCAAGCGAATGTCAACGCCATTGCAGCGGTTGGGTTCAATTGCATTCGCGTCGATATCAACAACATTTCGCTTTACGATAGCGGAACAGCTCTTTTCCTCAATATGCTGGATATGGTGGTTGCCGCAGTAGGCAGCGCAGGACTCCGCATCATCATCGTCGATCATGATAATGAGGGAAACTTCGGAACTAACGATAACTTCTCCAATGATTGCGCCGCTCAGTGACCTGCCCGAGTTTTTGTACCAGGTTCAATGAGAGAATTTATATCACTATCGGACCGGCTGGTGGGTCCGCGCCCAACTCCTTCTGTGTAGTGATTTAATAAGCGGATGCTCTCTACCAAACAACTGGCAGCGTTTGAAGGGTTAAAAGAGTTCTTGGCCGCCGAGGTGCAGGCAGATGTCCGGTCAGGCTTTTCACGTCTTTCACGCGTTCCCGAATCTCACGTCGTCAACATATTGCGATATTGCGTTTGCTAAGCAAAGCCTCGATCCTCGGCAATACTCGTGTGGTGCGTTCGGCAAGGTTCAGTGTGCGGCTCTTTGGCTACGGGCGTCGTTTACAAACCCCAGGAAACGATCGGCCAACGTGCGAATGCGCTCTTCCTGGCGAAGGTTAATCGCCTCTCTGGAAATTAAATCTTTGCCAATCCCGAGCGCCGTGGCCCCGGCCAGAATGAAACCGTAGGCGGTCTTCTGGTTCACACCCCCCGCAGCGATCAGGGGAACGCTGGGGAACATGGCCTTCAAAGCTTTGATATAGCTATCGCCGCCGACATGCCCGCAGGGAACAATCTTGACGAAATCGGAGCCAGCTTTCCAGGCGGCAATCACATCTGTAGGAGTAAGCGCGCCGGGGAAAACGACTATGTTTTCCTGTACTCCGTATTTCACGACGTCCAGATCAATTCCGTCGCTGGTGAGGAATTTCGCCCCAGCTTGCAAACACAGCCGTGCTGTCACCACATCCAACACGCTTCCTGCGCCTACCAACATTTCCGGAGCGTTTTTCACCAGGTGGACAATCACATCGATCGCCCCCGGGACGGTCAAAGCAACCTCCACAATGGGAATTCCACCACGATAGACCGCCTCTGCGGCGAACATCGCTTGGTCCGCCGAAGACACTCGCACGGAAGGAATTATGCCAACCTGCTCAATGCGGTTGTGCACCTCATTCTTATTCACTGAATTGGCTCCTTCTGAGTCCGTCTTGCTGCATACACGCACGTCGTCTCAATATGCGAATTACAATTACCTGGCAACCTCAAATATACGGCGTTTGTGAAGAGCGAAGAAACTAACCTCAAGAGATTGCCATCACATTCGACGCGCAGTCACCAGAAAGTAGGCGATAAGTGTCGTTTGATGACACAGTGATCAAGGCAAAGTTCTCGTGCCCACGGCTTCGCGCAATTGCTCCAGTGCCAGCAAATAGGAAGCGAGTGCCTGGCGATAAGCAAGTTCCGCGGCGCGATAACTCCGCTCCGCATCCAAAAAATCCAGCAAGGCGAGGGCGCCGCCATGGTAGGCATAATCGGCGATGTCCCGAGACCTCCTGGCGATTTCCCGGTACTTGTCCCGGTACAGTAAAACCACTCGGTCGTTTGATTTCAGTCCTTCGTAGGCATCCTTTACATCCGTCAGAACCTGGCCACTGGTGAACTTTTGCTGCTCCTCCATTTGCGTAATGACCGAATGCGTGCGAGCGATTTCACCCTGGTTGCGGTTGAAGAACGGCAATGGAATGCTGGCGTACAAAGTCGCGGCGTTGATGCCGTTGACATGCGAATAGTTCCCCTGGACGGTAAGATCTTGGACTCCATCCGCCTTTGCCAGCAAATAGCCGCTATTGGCCGCAGTCACGCCTTGCACGGCAGCGCGCAAGTCCGGGCGGTTTTGCAACGCTTGCATTTTCAAGTCGTCGAGGTTGGCCCTCATGGGCAAGTAATCGAATGCGTCCAGCACATCATAATCAGCGGATACGGATTCGTAACCCAAGAGCTGTCTCAGATCAGAGAGTCCCTGTGCCCGTGCAAGTTGCGCGGATTCTAAGTCGGTCTCGAATTGCAGCAACTGGACCTGGATCATCAGGTAATTGCTCTCGCTGATCCCTCCGGATTTGAATTGGAATTCCGCGATGTCCACGGTCTTTTGAAAGCTCTTCAGGTCCTGCTGAGCCAAATCAATTGTCGATTCCGCCAATTGCACGTTGACGAATAGCGTTGCCACTTGGTAGGTCAGGCCGCGCTCGGCGTCCGCAACCAGCGAACGCGTCTGCGCCGTTACGTCCTTGGCGGCCTGATAGCGCCGCTCGCGCTTTTTGCCGCGCTCGATAAGGTAGCTAAGTCCGATATCGCCTTCCGTGTTGTCCCTAAGATAATCGCCTGTAGATACACCGGGATATAGGTCCGGGTTTTGACGAGCAGGTGAGCCGATTGGCAAATACTCCCAATCAACGAAGAGTGAGGGATTGGGACGCAGGTTAGCGGTCACTTCCATCGCCAGGTCTTGGTCGATCGCCGTTCGGGCGGCGATCATATTGTGATTGTGCTGGAGGGCCATCTGGACAGCTTCGTCGAGTGTGATGCGGACCGGTCCCGTGGTTGCCTGAGCCAGTGCGAAATTGGCTGAACACAAAGACAACATCGTCAAAAAGACCAGCAAACCCAATCGCATACCGCCGCTTTCGAACACAAAGTGCTTAGCTTTCAAAGGATTCCTCCGGTTCCGGCAGTTTATCTGTAGGCCTGGCGAACCAAACGTACAAGGTTGGCAAGAGAACGATGCTCATCACCAAGTCGGAGATCAAGCCGCCGACGATCACGATGGCGAAGGGCCTTTGCGAGTCTGAACCAATCGCGTGCGAAAGCGCTGCCGGCAGCAAGCCAAGAGTTGCAACAAGCATTGTCATCATGATTGGCCGCAACCGCAGAACGGCGCCATCGACCGCCGCATCTTCGATTGAATGACCTCGAGCGCGAAGCTGGTTGATGTATTCCAGCATAATGACGCCGGTCTGCACGGAAACACCGAACAAGGCTAGAAAGCCTACGCCCGAGGACACGCTGAAGTGCGTGCCGGTAATCAGGAGAGCAACTAACCCGCCTATGCGAGCCATCGCCACGTTGGTCAGAATCAGCAGCGCCCACTTCGCCGACTTGAACATGGTGTAGAGGATGATGTAGATCACGAGGATGGTGATAGGCACGATGAGCAGCAAACGTGCTTCCGCGCGTTTTTCGCTCTCGTATTCGCCCGACGAACCAACTGTATAGCCCGGCGGCATCTTCACTTTTTCACCAATCTGCTTGATCGCTTCTTCCACCGTGGTTCCCAGATCCCGGCCTCTCACGTTGAAGGTGATGGCCAGGTAACGGCCGTTGCCTTCCCGGTAGATGTCGTACGCGCCGTCCTTGACCTCGACTTTAGCCAGCTGCGCCAAAGATACCCGTTCTCCGGATGGGGACAGCAGCCGAACCCGAGCGATGGCGTCTTGAG
>CAYOOS010000468.1:0-3808 GCA_964405585.1 uncultured Acidobacteriaceae bacterium
CGTCCGCCCGCAAAATATTTTTAGCAGCGGCCTCTGCACCGCTTGCCATACCGATTTTTTCTTCAGCCACCGCCGCGAGGCCGGCCTCACCGGCCGCCACATGTCAGTGATTGGGATTCGGCGGTCGTAGACAATGTCCGGCATATTATTGCTAGAACGCCAAAAGCAGGGGCGAGGCACTGCCGCGCGATATTTAGCGGAAAATTCGGATCCGAAACTCTAGGGTTTGGCCGCCGCTTCCCATCCGTCATAATCGCCTTTGGTTTCCTTCGCGAGGCCTTCAAATACAACTCTCATTTCTTGCACACTTTGCGAATTGACCACAGTTACTTTGCGGGCCAGCACGAGCCAGGGATTCGGTGGCTTCTTTGCAGCATCCGCCGAAGGCCTCTCCGAGATTTCATATCCTTTCTCGCGGAGTTTCAAGGCAGCGCGATGCGACGCGTCTTGCGTTGGGACATACAGGTAGTGCAGGACCTCGCGCTGTTGCGTCAGATCCGCACCTGCCTTTCCTAATTCCACAAGTATCATCTTGTCGCCATCTTCCGGAGTCTCGTAGTTACCAACGACCGTCGCAGCGTTCTTCTTTGCGGAAAACAATTTTGACCACCAACTTTGGCCCATCGCAGTCCCTCCAAGAAGCAACACTAGTCCTGCGAACAAAATCCACAGAGTCTTGCGATGTCGAGTCGTCACGCGGGTACCTTTTGGTCTTTGCCCAAATTCTACGTTAACCCTTGACCGCGAGCGGCGAATTCTTTACTTCAATCAGAGCCAACTGCCCGCACGCTGCCATCACATCGCGTCCGCGCGAGTAGCGCACAAACGTTGCCACGCCGCGATCCGTTAGAATCCGGCGAAACTCCTCGATATTCTGCTCGCTCGATTCTTTGTACGGCAACTCCCCGGGGTTCCACGGGATTAGGTTCACTTTCACGCTCTTCAATGGCGCCAGCAACTTCAACACGCGCCGCGCATCGTCCGCCGCGTCATTCACGCCGCCCAGCATCACGTACTCAAACGTCAGGTGCTCCCAATTGCGCAGCGGGTACGCCCGGCACGCCTCCATCAGCGCTTTCAGCGGATACTTTTTGTTGATGGGCATCAGCACGTTGCGTTGCTCGTCGTTCGAAGCGTTCAGCGAAATTGCCAGCTTTGGGCGTACCTGTTGCTTGCCCAGCTTCTCGATTCCCGGCACAATGCCGCTGGTCGAGAGCGTCACACGTTTTGGCGAAAGGCCCACGCCCTCTTTATCCAGCAGAATCCGCAGCGCCGCCATCACATTGTCAAAGTTCAGGAGCGGCTCGCCTTGGCCCATCAGGACCACATTTGTCCGCCCCGCCAAGCCGCCATCTTCTTCATCATCGTCTGCCGTATCTCCGGCCATCTCTCCTTTATTCGTTTCCGGAGCTTCACCCATTTCTTTCAGTGGCACCAGCACCTGCCCGACAATTTCTCCCGCCGTCAAATTCCGGATTAGTCCGAGCTGCGCCGTCAGGCAAAACTGGCAATCCACCGCGCAACCCGCTTGCGTCGAAATGCAAATCGTCTGCCGCCCCTCGCTCGGCATAAACACCGCTTCCACCGCCGCCGGTTTCTGCAGGATCCGTCTGCTCTTCTCTGCGAACTCTGCGTCCTCTGTGACCTCTGCGTTAAAGCCTTTTCCATCTTCCCCGACTCCAAACAAATACCGCACCGATCCATCCTTCGAGAGATACCTTTTCCGCACCTCGGGCAATGTGACCGAAGCCTCCCGAGCCAGCTTTTCGCGCAACGCTCCGGGCAAATTGGACATCCCCGCCAGATCGAAGCGCCGCTCCGCGTACAGTGCGTGGTAAATCTGCCCGCCGCGATACTCCGGCTCCCCCAAGCTGTTGCAGTAGGCCCGCAATTCCTCTTGCGATTTTCCCAGCAATTCCATCCGCGCCTCGCCGTTCCCTCACTATTCTCTCATTAACAATAACAAATCCACCCGCGCCCGACCGCGTCCCGGACTGGAATCCGCCGACAAACGTAACCCCCTGCAAATAGAAGATTTATCCCCTCTCCGGGAGTACCGCACTCGCCACTCGCCTCTCTCTCCTCCATGTGCAACAATACTTTCATGGTCTCCAACGTCCGCGACATCCAGCGCCACGTTCTCTCCAACGGCCTTATTGTGATTACAGAGACCATGCAGCACGTCCGCTCCGTTTCCGTGGGAATCTGGGTCCGCAACGGTTCCCGCCGCGAAGACGCCGACGAAAACGGCCTGGCCCATTTTCTGGAGCACATGGTTTTCAAAGGCACCGAGCGCCGCTCCGCCGAAGATATCGCCCGCGAAATGGACTCCGTTGGCGGCATGCTGGATGCGTTCACCTCCAAGGAGCAGATCTGCTTCAACGCCAAGGTGCTGGATGAGCATCTGCCCATCGCCTTCGACGTTCTCGCCGACCTCGTGCTTCGCCCGAAGCTGGATGCCGACGACGTCAACAAAGAGCGCCAGGTGGTCCTGGAAGAAATCAAGATGGACATGGACAATCCCGAGTACCTGCTCCATGACATCTTTACGCGCGGATTCTGGCCGGAGCATTCCCTGGGCCGGCCCATTCTTGGCACTCCGGAAACGGTGCGGAATTTCGATCGCGAAGCGCTGCTTCGCCGCTTCCGAAGTTGGTTTGCGCCGGACCACATCATCGTCACCGCCGCGGGGAACATCACGCACGAACAGGTATTGGCTCTGGTCGAAAAGGAATTTGGCCATTTGCAGGCCGTGGGCTCGACACAGGATGATCCCGCGCCTTCGACGAGCGCGCCGATCAATCTGGAAACCAAACGCGATCTTGAACAGGTCCACCTGTGTATCGGCGTTCCGTCGCTGCCGCTGGCCCATGAGCGCCGCTTTGGCGTCGCCGTGCTGAACAATTTGCTCGGCGGCGGCATGTCCTCGCGGCTGTTCCAGAATATTCGCGAAAAGCAGGGCCTCGCTTACGCTGTCTTCAGCGAGATCACGCCATATTCCGATGCCGGGATGCTGACGGTTTATGCGGGGACGGCCAAGGAAACCATCGGCAAGGTGCTGGATCTGACCGTGGCCGAATTCCGCGCCATGAAGGAATCGCCGGTCACCGACGAAGAACTGTTGCGCGCCAAGAACCACCTGAAAGGTTCGCTGATGCTTTCGCTGGAATCCACCAGTTCGCGCATGTCCAATCTGGCGCGCCAGGAGCTGTATTTCCGGCGGTTTTATTCGCTCGACGAAATTCTCGTGTCCATCGAAGCCGTCACTCGCGACGAAGTGCAATCGCTTGCCCGCGAATTCTTCCAGCCGGAGCGTGTCGCTGTCACTGTGCTCGGACCCCTCAACGGCTTTTCCGTCGATCGCGCCCGCCTGGCCTGCTAACTCTGAGCAGCATCAAAAGCCTTCCGCAACTTCCCGGCGGTGATTTCCATTCCCTCGACAGAATAAGTGCCTCGACGCGTGATTAATCGATTTGCTAACATCCCCATTATCGAACCTCGGAGATAGCAATGACTTGTCCCGGGTGCAACCAGGAAATCGATCCGCATCTGCGTCACTGCCCGGTTTGTGGAGTGCCTCTATCCGAAGCATCCCCGGCCGTCGGCGATGCGTCTGCCGCGGCGCCGTCAGGTCTTCGCGTATCGCGCGCGAAGAAGATTGTCTTCGCAATTGGATCTCTGTTGTGCTTGGCATTGGTGGCATTCATCAACTACTTCGCCACACTGAAGACTTACAGGGTACTAACCGCAGAATCGCTTGGCTTTTGGATTGGCCGTTGCCTGGCAAATTTCATGGTCCCGGCGATCG
>CAYOOS010000469.1:0-3807 GCA_964405585.1 uncultured Acidobacteriaceae bacterium
GCGCTGCGACTGGAGGAAGCGTTCGCCGCGATGGAAGACTTCGCTCAGACTGACCGCAACGATTACGAGGCTCGCATCACCATCGCCACGGGCGGGCATTATCTGGGCGATCTCTTGCGCCGTACCAGCCCCCAGCGCGCTCTCGAGGTTTACGATCACGCAATCGCGAGGATCCGCGAGGTTCCCAACGATGTGGCCGCGCGCCGGATGGAGGCGCTCCTTCTGGCCGGCTCTTCCTACGCCGCGCGCGCGCTCCATCGTGACAGCGATGCCAAAGATCGATTTGACGCCGCGTTCCGCCTTCTGCGGCAGACCGGAGACTACCCCGCCAATACAGTCGCCCCCGGCAGTGAAGCGGATGTGGCCCTCCAGGCCCTCGCGGACCATGACGCCGAAACCAGCCAGCCCAGCCAGGCGATCGAACTTTATGAGCGGCTGCGCATGCAATTCGAGGCATGCGACTCCTGCGCCGAGAAGGATCTGCTCGCTGCGGCCGATCTCTCGATGGTGCAGGCATCTTTGGCCGCGACGCTCCGCCGGATGGGCAGTAGGGAGAAAGCTGGGGCGGTGGAAGCCGCGCGCGCGGAACTGTGGCAGCTATGGAATCGTAAGCTCCCTGGCAATCCGTTCGTGCTACGCCAAATCGCCGCGGGTCAAGGCAAAACGTTCTAGGCCACAGATGAACATCGATGAACATCGATAAACCAAGGCCTTTCTTATCGGTGGCCAAATTGTTCTTGCCGGAAAACTAATTTCTCGCAGAGGCTCAAGACAAAGGCCTTCTTCTCTGTAAAGCAAATTGGTGGAACTTGCAGCGAAAACAAGATTTGGTTCGGAGAAAAGGTTTTTTGCAGTTTGAATGGGCTATCGCCTCGAAGCCCAAGTCAGCTCGCAAATGTCTGGAAGAAGTTTTTCGCGAAGGCGCAGAGACGCCAAGGAAAACTCTTCTGCACGCTCAAAAACAGGGCGATTTGTTCTTCTTTGCACATTTTGGCGGAGTTGGCGATTTGCCCCGAGACACCGGCCACCTCACGAGCTTCCACATGAGTGGGATCGCGGCGTGGCCGCGCTGCGTCCCCTGCGTCTCTGGAGAGATTCTTTGTAGTTCGAAGACAAAAATCCCGCTCCTTTCACGCAGGTAGATACAGGACGGGTGATTTTTGTTCGAACGGGGCGGGGGAGAGAACCCGCTTCCTGTTTGACCGTATCAAGCGGCCGGCGGAATTTCGGGGAGTCTGCCCGAAACGAATGGCCGGGCACGTTCACCATTGAAGAGAGGGGAGACCATGCTACTACTCAAAGCTCACGACCTTGAATCATTCGAGGCCTTTAAGAAAGCCAGCCGGGCTGCGGCTTCACAGATCAAAGACAACACACCGTTCTGTATGTTCACCGACGTCCAATTGCTCGACACATCCAAAAAGGTGCACCTGCTGAAGCCGTTTCTGGTGGTGGGCAGCCCCCTTAACGTGATCATGCCCTTGCTGAAGGATTTGAAAGGAACCAAGAAACCCCTCTGCAGCGGTGTGTGCTCGCTCGAACTGGGCAAGATCAGCCTGGTTGCCCACAAGGGCAAGTTGGATCCTGGTCTACTGAAAGCGCGTGCACCCATCTTCAAGGATTTATTTGGCAAAGAAGTCCTGGCTTCCGCAACCGGCAGTCATGAGCCGGAACAGCCTGGAGGTGGGGATCCGATAGCCGCTGCCCAGCACGCGAAGCTGACGCAGGCCGCGCTGCATTGGGGCGGCACGAAGAACATGGTAGATACGCGTATCAGGGAACTCGTGCAGACCGTGAAAGCTCACTATGCACAGGCGCCTCCCGGGTTGATCAAAGAGATTGATAAGTCCATGCAGAAGATCGATGCGACCTTAGGCAAACTGGATCACCGGCTCACCGAGGCCCTGAAGGTTTGCGCGTCGGCCAGCGGAGCGGCCCGCGACGCCGAACTGAAAAAGACCAGAATCCTCCTGGAGGAATACAAACGGACTGTGAAGTCGGAGCAAATGATCGCTCACATCGATCGAAATCCGTTTGGCGTGAAGACGAATCTTCAGGGGAGCCTGCTGGATAGCCTGAACAAGGCGGAACAATCGATGGCCTGAACAGTGGTCCCGCGGCGCCGACGGGCGGAAGCGGCGCCTGGCGCCGCCGCGGGGAGGGAATCGATGCTGCTGAACCCGCAATTTCGAAGAAACGGCGCCCCGCTATATTGCGGGCTGTAATAGTTATCGCGAAGAATCCAAGGAGGGAATATGCCCGACCGTTCCGAGATGGACAAGTGGTTGATAGGTTTGGATCCCAACCTTAAAGCCGCTTTCGATGCAACCTACGACATGCTGGAGACGACCAAGAAGGCACTCCCCGGCAGCAAGGATGGTATCAACGCCGCTGAACAGAAACTGATTCAGCAATCCAAAGAAGCGGCTCAAGCGAAGGCGGCTGCGCCGAAAGGAGGGCAACCAGTGGCGGCGCCGAAAGCGGCGCAGCCGGCCGCGCAGAGCGCCAACGTACCGGTAGCCGGCAGCCATGAAGTCGTGAAAGAACTGAAGTACGAAAAGTCGTTCGATTACTGCAAAATCACGCTTACCGGGACGGCCAAGGCATCGATTGCGAACGCGAACGCCGGCGCCACCGCGGCCGTGGGCGGAGGCTCGACGAAGTTGGGTCCGAAAGGCAACGAAACAACAGTGGCCATGGGAGCTTCCGTGGGCTTAGGCGACTTCGATTTGTTCCAGGGAGTCGACATCGCCGACGTGAAGCTGACGTTTCTCAATGTGTTCGGATCGTCGAAGTTTAGCGTTTCCTTCTCGGCCGATGCCTCTGTCAGCTTTCCGCAGATCAAGCAGAGCATCGGCGTGTCTGGCAAGGTGACTCTGCTCGAGGTCAGCGGCGAAGAGATTTCGGCGCTGGAGGCGTCGATAGGGGTCACGCCCTTTCCGTTCGAGATCGCAATTAAGGGCGTGAAGGTGAAAGGCGAATGCAGCTTCGAGGCCAGCATCAAGCCGGACAAAAAGAAGCTGGCGCTCCAAGCCGGCAAGAAGGTGGGCGAGAAGATAGTACTGGAGCTCGCCGAAAAGGAGCTGAAGGAGAAAGCCGCAGAGGAGGGCGTCAAATTCCTCGGCAAGGAGGCAGCCGGGCAGGTATTAAGCAAGTTCGGGCCGGTCATGACTGCATTTTCCGTCGGCTGGACCATCGGCGACCTGCTCACCAGGTTCACCGACGCGGGCCTTGTTGCCGAGAAGGTGGACGAATCCATGATGGGAGATTTCAACGAACGCTGGCAGGAGGCGGGGACCGCGAAAAAGGTGTATTTAGGCGTAACGAACGCGCCCAAGATCGCGACAACCTTGGTGGTATCGGGGGTGGTAGGCGTCGGGGAGGGCATCGGCGAGGTCGCATCGAAGGGCTATCACGCTGCTAAGGATTACATCTCAGGACCGCAAGTCGACCAGGAGGCCATGAACAAGGCTACACAGGTGATGGAAGAGGAGATGGATAAAAGAGACATGGAGGAGGAGGAGCGTGAACTCTACCCGCAACAAAGCGTAGCGCACGACGACCCGCCGCCTCCGCCTCCCAAGCCCGCATCACCCCAGCCGACTAAACGCTGATCCGCAATCCGGAGCCATAAGGTTTTGTCCACGGCTTCCACCCGCGCGGGAGCACAAACCTTCGTCCGCGGGCGGCATGGCGACGCCCTGCCGCCCGCATGGGCAACCGCCTGACTATCGTTTGAGTGATAGAATGCGTTCTTAAGCACAAGGAGAATTGTCCGGTGGCTTCTTTCATACAGAACCAGTTCGA
>CAYOOS010000470.1:0-2300 GCA_964405585.1 uncultured Acidobacteriaceae bacterium
ACTCATAACTAAAAACACAACCCAATAATAAACATGACATCAGACCACATCTCTAAACAAAATGGCCCGCGCTTAACGAACTCCGCGACAGCCACGGCCTGCTCGGCTTCGGCGCATTCCATCGGCGATTCGTTCAAGATTATCGAACGCGGCGCCGCGGAAATGATGATCTGCGGCGGCACGGAAGCCACCATCACCCCAATGGGCGTAGGCGGATTCGCTTCCATGCGCGCGCTCTCCACGCGCAATGACGCGCCCGAAAAGGCCAGCCGCCCGTTCGATGCGGACCGCGACGGCTTCGTCGTCGGCGAAGGCTCGGGTATTCTGATACTGGAATCGCTGGAGCACGCACAAAAGCGCAATGCTCCCATCCTGGCCGAAATTGTCGGCTATGGCATGAGCGGCGACGCGTACCACATCACGCAACCTGCCGAAAATGGCGATGGAGCTTTCCGCGTGATGCGGGCAGCGCTGAAAGACGCCAAACTTTCGCCGGACGACATCAGTTACGTAAACGCTCACGGCACTTCCACGCCGCTGGGCGACGCCATCGAAACGACGGCGATGAAGCGGCTCTTTGGCGAGCGCGCCTCCAGCAAGAAACTGCCTGTGAGCTCCACGAAATCCATGACCGGGCACCTCCTCGGCGGCGCCGGCGGGCTCGAAGCAGGCATCAGCGTGCTGGCCCTGCGCGATCAGATTCTGCCTCCCACCATCAACCAGGAAAAACCCGATCCCGCTTGCGATCTGGACTACGTTCCCAATGTGGCGCGCAAAGCCACCGTGGATTACGCGCTCTCCAATTCTTTCGGCTTTGGCGGAACGAATGCCGCGCTCATTTTCAAACGCTGGACGGGCAAATAGTTGTCAGCGGATGCGTGACCCCGGGAGGCCACTACTTCAGAGCTTTCCGAAAATGTGCTATCCCGTCATTCCGAACGGAGTCTGCGAAGTGAGGAATCCCTCTTCTGTTTGGCGTCTGTCATTTAGAGGCTCTTCGCTTCACACTGAACCACTTTCATCTCTCTCGGGTAGTCTACGTGGAAGGAAATCTCCATGAACATCATCGTGTGCGTTAAGCAAGTGCCCGCCAAGGATGCGCCATTGGCCATCGCCGGGAACTGGATCAAGGAATCCGACATAGGCTTCGAGATGAACGAGCCGGATACCTATGCGCTCGAAGAAGCTCTCCGCTTGAAGGAAAAGCACGGCGGAGAAGTGATCGCGCTTTCCATGGGCCCGGAACGCGTAAAGCAAACCATTAAGGAAGCCTTGGCGAAAGGCGCGGATCGCGGCATTCACATCGCCGACGACAATTTCGCGCAGCTCGATCCACTCGGCTCCGCAATGGTGTTGACCGCGGCGATTGCCACTCAAAAATGTGATTTGGTATTGACCGGCCTGCAAAGCGATGACCACGGCTTTGGCCAGACCGGTGTTTTGCTCGCGGGCCTTCTGAATCTGCCGCACGCCACGCTGATCATGCAAATCGAGGTGCTGGACGGCCGGCTGAAGCTGAAACGCGAATTGGAAGCAGGCTGGTTCCAGTGGCTGGAATGCCCTCTGCCCGCGGTGCTCTCCATTCAGTCCGGCATCAACAAAGTGCGCTACGCCACGCTGAAGGGCATCATGGCCGCAAAGAAAAAGGAGATCGCGGTGGTCACGCGCGAATCGCTCGGTGTGTCCATCGAGCCGACGCAGAAAATCGAAAAGATTTACGTGCCCACGAAAACCAAGAAAACGGAATTCCTCACCGGGACGCCCAAGGAAGCAGCCGCAAAGCTCGTTGAGAAGCTGAAGTTCGAAGCGCGGGTAATCTGAGGCAGTTTACGGCCATAGTCGACAGTTCACAGTAAGAGCAAAATCGCAGGAGATAAGGCGATGAAGATCTTGGTGGTGACCGAGCAGCGGCAGGGCAAGTGGAACAACATCAGTTTCGAGACGCTTGTGGCGGCGCAGCAGATTGCCGCAGCTACTTCCGGTACCGTCAGCGCGGTCGTGATTGGCAAAGGTGTGGGCGCGCTCGCGAACGAAGTCGCAACGAAAAATGTGGCCGAAGTTTTGCTGATCGAACACGATCTACTGGAGAGGTACACTCCTGACGCCTACTGCGTCGCTTTGAAGCAGGTGATTGAAACGGCCAAGCCGGACCTGGTGCTTTTCCCGCACACCTACCAGGTCCGCGATTTTGCGCCAAAGCTGGCGGCATCGCTAGGCAAAGGCATGATTGGCGATTGCGTTGGCTTCCGCAACGAAGGCGGCAAACTCGTCTTTGTGCGCCAGATGTTTCAAGGCAAAAC
>CAYOOS010000470.1:2310-3789 GCA_964405585.1 uncultured Acidobacteriaceae bacterium
ACGGCCGCCGACGTCACCTTCACCGGAGCCGCGCCCTGGTTTGTCTCCTTCCAATCGGGAGCGTTTCGCGCCGATCTGCTCGGCGCGCATTCAGGCGGGAAACCGCCAATCAACGCCGTGAGCGTCACTCTGAATGCCAGCGATATTCGCACCAAGCCGCTGGAACTTTTCAAGGAAGCCAAATCTGCGGTAGATCTGACGCAAGCCCCGCTGATTGTCGCCATTGGCCGAGGCATCAAGGCTCCGGAAAATATCGCGCAAGCCGAATCCTTGGCCAAAGCGCTGGGCGCGGAAATCGCCGCGTCTCGCCCGATCTGCGATGAAGGCTGGCTCCCCATGGAGCGGCAGATCGGCAGCTCCGGCCAGACCGTTGCGCCGAAATTGTATCTGGCCCTGGGCATCAGCGGCGCCATCCAGCATGTCGTCGGCATGAAAGGCTCGCGTACGATCGTTGCGGTAAACAAAGATCAGAACGCGCCCATCTTCGAAATCGCGGACTACGGCATCGTCGCCGACATCTTTGAAGTCATGCCCGCCCTGACCGAGGAACTGCAAAAAGCCAAAGGTTGAATTGCTGTTCGGGGTTGAGTGACTTCCAGTCTCTTCTTTTACTAGAGAGGAGTACTTTTCACGTCGGCTGGTTTCGCCGTGGCCCAACGAATTGTGCGCGTTTCGTCCATATAAAAATGACGAACGCCAGTTTCGCCCTCAATGATTGGATCGGCCGTAATTTTGTAGTGCTGTATCTTGCCACTTGCGTCAGGTGCATCCGCTTCGTACTGAAACCGATATCCAACTCTCTCGCCTTTTGCCATTGCCGCATCAATGGTCCATTTGCGGCCTGTGCCGTCGATAGGAACTGCTAGCTTCGCGATACGATCTGGAAAGCCTTCATTAGGATGTGTTTCGGCATATTCGGATGCGGTGTAGGACAATGTTCGGAGGTGTGAGACAGCGTTAGCCTCATTTGCCGCCGCCCGGTTCCCGTGTTCGTGACTCGTCGCAAATACCAGAACAATGAGCGCGATCTCGATATAGCCGAACGTCGCACCCGCAATCGCTTTCGCTCGTGCGCGACAGCCTCTTTCAAGGGACATCTTCTTTTGCTGATAAAGTGCCCAGTGTCCCAGATAAATAGCGAGGAAGGGGCACAGCAAGGCAAGAAGCCAGATCGTAGACGGATTTAGCTCGCCACTGACAAGTCCCAGGAACACGATCAGAGGAACGGCGCTGGCCACAAGGCTGAGATTGGCTTTTCGATTCATCCCGGAGGCTTCTTTCTACTCTAATAATACGCACACGATTCCAAGAAATATCGCGTCTGGCATCTCGGAAAGCCGCACAGAATCGTTGTTTGATAAGATGGCGACATGCCCACTCAACGCGAACAACTCGAAGCCGATGTCCTCATTGTAGGCGCCGGCCCTGCCGGCCTCTCCTGCGCCCTGCACCTGGCAAATCTCATCAAGCAGCACAACG
>CAYOOS010000471.1:0-3772 GCA_964405585.1 uncultured Acidobacteriaceae bacterium
TGCAGATTTTCGGCGGCTACGGTTTCCACGAGGATTATCCCGTGGCGCGCGCCTACCGCGACAGCCGCGTGAACCGCATATTCGAGGGCACCAACGAAATCAACCGCATGCTCATCATCCAGATGCTGATGAAGCGGGCCATGGGCGGGCAGCTGCCCTTGATTCCCGCGGCCATGAAACTTGCGGATGAGATTCTCGCCGGGCCTTCGTTCGAGGAAACGCCCGAGGGCGTGCTGGCGGAAGAAGCGCGCGTGATTGCCAACGCCAAGAAAATGTTTTTGCAGGGTGCGGGTGGCGCGGTCCAGAAGTTCCGCGAGAAACTGGCGGAGGAGCAGGAGTTGATCGGCGCCCTGGCCAATATGGTCATGGAAATCTATGCGATGGAGTCTTGCCTGCTGCGCGCTCAAAAGGCTGCGGCCAGCAAGGGTGAAGCCGCCTCTTCCGTGATGATTGATGCCGCCCGCGTTTTCATTGCCGATGCCGCCGAACGCGTGGACCATGAAGCCAAGCGTGCCATCGCCGCGGTTCACGAAGGCGACATGCTCATCACCCAGATGGCGGTGCTCAAGCGTTTCGGCAAGCGCCCCGCTGTGGATACCATCGCGCTGCGCCGCCGCGTTGCCGCCGCCGTCCAGGCGCAAGACCGCTACCCCTTCGAGGGCCGCTGAGCGCGCCAGCAACTCCTCAGGACCGGGAACCCTAGCCACTTCTGCGCGGTCGGCTGGCTCTTAACAAACCGTAATTACGCAAATACGAGTTCCCGAGCCTAAGCTGGGTCACTTGCCGTTCGGGTTCATGACCAGCCGGACACAGGCGTTGCAGGAAGCCCTTTCCCGAAATGAAACTCGGCTAAACTACTGACTAGCTCGGTACTAGGACCCTATCTTTGCCCCTACGTCGCCTTCCCCGTTTTCTTTGGTTGCTGGCACTGGCCATCGTGGCGTGCCATGTCCTGACCGCGGTGTTTTTCGGGTCTACCGGCTTGGGTTCACTCCTGGGCAATCTCCTGCAAATACTCTCCAGCCTACTCGCTGCCGCAATGTGCTTGCGGGCAGCGCGGAAACTCACCGGCTTCAGCCAATCGTTCTGGACCCTGGTCGCCTTTGGAATGGGCTTGTGGGGAGTGGCGGACCTGGGCTGGACCTATTACGAAGTTTTTCTGCATGCGGAACCCCCGCCAGGTTCCATGATTCGTTTCCTGTTCCACTCCTACGGCATGTTTTTCGTGATGGCGATTTTTCTGAATCAGGAAAAAACCGATGCGCGTGTGGAATTAGAGGAAGCGCTGGATTTCGTCCAGATCGGCATTTTTTTCTTCTTCATTTATTTCGGCATGTACATTCTGCCGGCGCTGAACCTCGGCGATCGGGAGGCGCTGGCCCGCGAAACGACAGTCGTCACTTGGGTGGACGTAGGCATTATTCTGCTGGCGGCTGTGCAATGGCGCCGCGGCATCTCCGCGCAAGCGCGAGAACTGTTTGGTGGACTGGCGCTTTACGCCCTGGTCTATGCCGTCGGCGCGCACATTGCAAACGTGTTCCAGTTTACCCAGCAGACGCCCACGGGGACTTTCTACGATCTTGCATGGACGCTTCCCCTGCTTTTTGGAGCCATTTGGGCTGGGACTTGGCAGCCCGTTGAAACCCTGCATCCGCAGCGCCTGCGAGCGAAATCGCTCCCCGAAATTCTCTTCACAAACTGCCTATTTGCCTTTCTCCCCCTGGTCATTCTTTTTCTGGCGACCCGATTAGGTCCCGGATGGAGACTCATCCGCTTCAGCCTTTTGGGTCTTTCCTTCGTGTGCTACGCCCTGCGAATTGGCCTCACGCAGTTCCGCCAGCAGAGGTCCGCGGAAACCGTTCGCCGTCAGACCCTGGCCATGGATACCTCCGCCGATGGCATGGCGATTCTCAATGAGAAGGGCCTCCACGCGTACGCCAACAATTCCTTTGCACGCATGCTCGGCTTCGAAAGCCCGGCAAGCATCATGGGTCAGCCGTGGCGCGTTATTTACGCACTTCAGGAGATGGATCGCCTGGAACCCGAAATTCGTAGGTCCCTGGCCCAGGCGGGAAGGTGGTCTTCGCAAATCCTTCTGCGGCGGCCGGACGGCAGCAAGCTGCTCGTCGAGATGAATATCAACGCCATGCCCGATGGCGGAATCATCAGCGTCTGCCGCGACTTGTCGGAGCGCGCGGAAGCGGAAAAAGCGCGAGCGGAAGCGGAAGCCAAGTACAAGATGCTGGTCGAGCAGGTGAATGCGATCACCTATATCGCGGGAATCGGCATCGACGCCCAATGGTATTACGTGAGCCCTCAGGTGGAAACGATTCTGGGTTACACCCCGGAAGAATGGATGGACGTTTCTCAGCGCTGGGCCGATCTGATCCACCCCGAAGATCTGCCCATGGTCATGTCCGCCGAGGAAGCCAGTCAGAGCGGTTTGCCGTTCCAGGCCGAATTCCGAATCAAGCGCAAGGATGGCCGCGAAGTTTGGTTGAATGACACCGCCGTGGTCGTGCAGGGCAGCAATGCCCACCCGGTCATGGAAGGCATCATCGTTGACATTACGGAACGCAAGCAGTTGGAAACACAACTCCAGCAATCCCGCAAAATGGAGGCGGTTGGGCGGCTCGCCGGCGGCATTGCTCACGATTTCAACAATCTTTTGACCATCATCACCGGCTACACCGAACTTGCCCTTAGCCGCCCCACGGTTCCTCCTGAGATTCGCTCCGACATCGAACGCATTGAAAATGCCGCGGGCCGCGCCGCCAGCCTGGTGCGTCAATTGCTGGCATTCAGTCGCCGCCAGGTGCTACAGCCCAAAACGCTCGACCTCAACGCTATCGTTCTCAACCTGGACAAACTTTTGCGCCGGCTGATGGACGACAACGTTGAAATGGTCACTCAGGTCGTGGAAAACGTTGGAAAGGTGAAGGCGGACCCGGCGCAAATCGAACAGGTGATCATGAACCTGGTCGTGAACGCCCGTGACGCCATGCCCAATGGCGGCCGCCTGGTCGTCGAAACATCCAATGTCGAATTAGATGCAGGCTATGCCGAGGATCACGTCAGCGTGAAGCCCGGCCGCTACGTCATGCTTGCGGTTTCCGACACCGGCGTGGGCATGGATCGTCAGACCATCGCGCACATCTTTGAACCCTTCTACACCACCAAAGAAAGTGGACGCGGCACCGGGTTGGGGCTCTCGACCGTTTACGGAATCGTCAAACAAAGCGGCGGGTATATCTGGGTGTACAGCGAACCCGGCAAGGGCAGCACGTTTAAGGTGTATCTGCCGCGCGTGGACGGGCGGTCCGAAGAACCGGTGGCGGAGCAGTCGCGAGCCTCTACCAAGCGTGGCGCGGAGACCATCCTGCTTGTCGAGGATGAAGAAGCGGTGCGCGATCTGATTCAAACCGTTCTCGTCGAGCATGGGTACGACGTCATACCCGCGCGGGATCCCCGGCATGCGGAGCAACTCGCTTCCAGCTACGCGCGCGAAATTCACCTGCTCTTGACGGATGTGGTCATGCCGGGCACCAGCGGGCGCGAACTCGCCTCTCGCATCACTCCGCTGCGCCCCGGCATCCGCGTGCTTTTCATGTCCGGCTACACCGAAAACGTCATTACCACGGGTGGCATGCTGGAGCAGGGCCTGGCCTTCCTGCAAAAACCATTCTCGCCTGCGGTGCTTGTGGAGAAAGTCCGCGAAGTCCTCAGCCGCGCCCCCACCGTTTAGGCGGCAATTCCTGTTTCCAGAGTCTTA
>CAYOOS010000472.1:0-3129 GCA_964405585.1 uncultured Acidobacteriaceae bacterium
GCTATGCCAGTATTGTCTACACCGGCACTCGTAATCCCGAGCAGTTCAGCCGTGTGGTCTCCTGGATCGGCAGCTTCCAGCCCATTCAGATGGTGCCGAATTACGGCGGCCAAGCCTTCCCTGCCATGGTGGCCCGCGACGCCGGTAAGAGGAACATCCGCGTGTGGCTACAGGACGGCGCCGACGACATGGGCGCATGGCCGCTGCAAAACATCGAAATGGCGAACGCGTTGAAGCAGCGAGATTACGATTTCCATTTCAGCTTCGGCGTGGGCACGCACAACTCGGCCCAGGGCAGCGCAGAGTGGCCCGAGACGCTGACTTGGCTATGGCGCGGTTACGATCCCGCTACGACCGAGCAGGTCTACGAACCTGATCCGAAGGAGGCGGACAAACCACTATTCCGAGTCAGGATTTACGACCGGGAGCATGGGCCGGAGTTTTAGAATTTCGTTTGAAGGGTTGGGCAACGTCCTCCGCGTACGAATGGTCAAACGTCTAAATCTGCAACAAACGAAGGCTTTGATGCCCGAGAGCCGGGGCCACAGGCTCTATCGGTTTAATTCCCGGAATTCCAGCCTCTACTTACTGCTGCAACCCGGAGTTTGGTCCAGAAGGGTGACGAATCGAATTCGTTACCGAAGAACCGAAGCTGAGTTCCATCGGCCGCATATTCGAAACTGTACGCGGGCGAGCACGGCATCTCGATCTTGTGGCCCGGCCGGACCTCAAGAAAAGTGATCGAATAGCGGTCCGACTTCGCCCACGACTTGGACGTGATCGAATTGCGGTCCGAAGACACCCAATCTTGTCCCACCTCGATTCCGGGTTGGTTTGCTTGAAGCAAGTAGAGTCTTATATACGGGATCGTGTATGTTCCGACATAACAACCCGTCCCTCCCTGGATCGTAATTGCATTCGCCATCGACTGCATTTGGATTTCCTTGGCCCGCAAAGCACGGGCGCTGCCGGGCACGTTGGGTGACATAAGAAGGAGGCCGGAATTCGCCGGTAACGACACGAAATTGAGCATGACCGCGACCGCCGCAACAATAGCTGCTGTCTTGTAGCCATAGGCCGCCACCCAGCCGAAAATTCCCATCCAGAGCAGAGCCAGCGTGAACAAAGCAACATGACGCGGTTCATTTCCGGCGATCAAAATCCAAAACACCCAGCCGGGCAGGCACCAGGTTAAAATCCAAAGCAGCCAGCGCGCAAGCTGCTCTCCGCTAAACGCACGCGTCACGAGCACAACGCCGATGATCGCGAACAGGAACAGCACGGGGCCTAGCGCCGTCACGATTGGCACCGCTTGTTTGACAGCGCCCAGAACTGTCTGTGCCGCCAGGTTCTCGCGCACCGATCCCGTAGTTTGCGTTTGCAATTGATGGAGGGAGGCGCCAAGAATTGCCGCGCGCCCGAACAAGAAGGCCATCGACGCAGCGGCTAGCATCGCCGCCGTCAATAGGAGGCGGTTCACGGTGTCCCTATCCCACCGAGCACGGAACAGCAGCAGCCCTACGAATGCTGGAAATAGCAGGACCGTATCGATCTTCACCAGCAGCCCCGGTTCTTCCGGCGAAACTTCGCTGTCGAGGATCTTCACCAGCAGCCCCGCTGTGAGCAAAGCTGTGCTAATCGCGATCCACAAGGCCGAGCGAGCAATCACCATTCCCTGCAGATAGGCGTAAAGCGCCGCCACGGCGAGAGCGGCCGATAAAGCCTGGGGGTGCGGCTGTATCCCCATCCACCAAATCGCCGGAGAGACAAGGAACAACAACGAGCAGATCTGCCCGGTACCATCGCCCACGACATAACGGCCGATCTCGTAAACAGCAGCAGCCAACAAAACCGATGCGCAAAGACTCACAATGCTAAGCATCAACGCGTAGCTCTGCACCGACCTATGAGTGATCCTGGCCAACTGACCTCCCAACCAATAATAGCCAGCCGAGAGAGCGCGTGCGTATACCAGCGGATTATCGCGATCGCCAATCACCCATAAATGCAGGCCGATTATGTATCTGGAACTGTCCGGTTGGCCTTCAAACTTACCGATCAGTGGAATCCGCGTCGCCAGTACAAACGCGAGCAGCAATCCATGTCCTGACATCCGGCAACTCGAACTCGAAGTCGCGGCCTGCCAGTCTGCTCTTCTGGGGCGACCGCAATTATCGTTCGTCATGCACTCTTCCGTGACACTCGATCAACCGCTTGACCTTTGAAGCCGTATTTCCATTTCGGCTGTCCTGAAACGCAAGTTATATACCAACACCCCTCGGGCATGGCCTGATTATTTCATCCGCTCAATTTTCAGGCACCGGAGGCCGCCATATCAGCCCTTGCTCAGATAGACCTAAACGGAAGACCGAAGGTCCGGGCCATTTCTTGGAGTGCCGGGTGAGCCACTCTTTGTGGGTTTCAAACGGTGGGGTACGGATTCCTGAAACGACGGAAAGCGATGCGATTAGCGGAAATTCAGGTCCGAGAGACCCCTACTTGCATCAACCGCGAGGAGAGGGTGCCCAGCACCCGGCAATTACGGCGCGAAGTAGCCGAAGATATCGAGCACCAATTGCGTTGGGTTTGCCGCGAAGAGGCTGATCAGCTCATTGGTTGTGGGCACAATCGCCAGATTTGAGGTCGCTGTTTGATCGATTGCACTTACTGTCGCGGCCAAAGGCTGCGCCGTCCCTTGCGGCCACAAGGTTAAGTACCCCAGCGGTGCGGAGGGCACGACCGTGGCGTTGAGCACATAGGCTTGCGCCCCAGTCGGCACACCGCAGGCGCTGGCCTGGATGTTCGCGTCCAGCTCTCCGCTGAACGCCTGCGCCGTCTGGGCATCCGACAGCTGCCGCGTGTCCAGCACCCGGCACGGCGGCAACGCATACAGCGACAACCCTCCCGTCCCCGCCGGGGCGAAGTACCCGTTAACATCAATAATTAAGTCCGTGTTGTTGCTGGCATAAACGTCGATCGAGCCGTTTGTTCCCGCCGGCATGATCGCCGCATTCGACGTGACCGTCCCAGTCGTCGAACTCAAATTCGCGGTCCCTGGCTGCGTCTGCCCGGCCGGCCACGCAGTCAGGTACCCCAGCGGTTCCTGCGGCACCGCCGTGAGGTTCAGCG
>CAYOOS010000472.1:3139-3767 GCA_964405585.1 uncultured Acidobacteriaceae bacterium
CGAATACGCCTGGGCAGTCGCTGGCAAATTGCAGGGACTGGTGGGCAACGGAAACGTACGGCTGGTGTTTCCTGTCAAAGAAGGCCCCGCCAGTGGCCCGTTCGGTCCGTTCGTGGGACGCGTATCCACCACCCGGCAAGGCGTTACCGGGTAGAACTGCAGTGCTGAGGGATCGGTGGTGAAGTACCCATTGATGTCCAGCACGACGTCGGTTGTATTCGAGGCGTAGACGCTAATCGCGCCATTTGCACCGGCTGGAACAATCGCCGCGTTGGACCTGACCCGGCCATCGACCGAACTGACGATAGCCGCCACGGGCTGCGCCTGTCCCGTCGGCCAGAGCGTCAGGAACCCTAACGGACTTGACGGAATCACAGCGACATTGAGCGAGTAGGCGGCTGCCGCCGGAGGAATATTGCACGTGGAGCTTTGCGGAATAGTGAAGCTACGCGACGTCCCGCCAGTAATCGAGGGCCCCGCGAATGGACCAATCGGAGTGGTGCGTGTATCCGCTAACCGGCAGGGAGCGACCGCGACGTAACGCAGCGCCACGCCTGTGACGGGCGCAACGCTTCCACTGTTCACCGTGAACGCGACGGCGTTCGATGCTCCTGCGCCGGGATTTGCA
>CAYOOS010000473.1:0-3765 GCA_964405585.1 uncultured Acidobacteriaceae bacterium
TGCCATTGCGGCTGGGGTTGCTGGTGGACACTAGTTTGAGTCAGAGGCGGGTGCTGGATCAGGAACGAAGCGCTAGTTACAGCTTTCTGGACCAGTTGCTGCGGCAGGATAAGGATTTGGCGTTTGTGATTCATTTTGACCGGGAGGTGGAGTTGCTGCAGGACTTCACGGCTTCGCGGCCGAAATTGCAGGCGGCGCTGCAATCGTTGCAGACGCCGCAGTATGACAGCAGCAGCGGCAGCGGAGGAGGGAATCAGGGAGGTGGCGGAGGGAACGGAGGGAGCGGAGGAAACGGCGGCGGAGGAGGAGGGGGACGCGGAGGGCATTCGAGGGGCGGGACGGCTTTGTATGACGCGATCTTCCTGGCGTCGGATGACTTGATGAGCAAGCAGCAGGGGCGGAAGGCGCTGATTATTCTTTCCGACGGCGTGGATCGCGGGAGCAAGGAGACCTTGGCGTCAGCGATTCAAACGGCGCAGCGTGCGGACACGGTGATTTATTCGATCCTGTTCAAGGATGAGGAGGAGGGGAACTACGGGCGTCCGGGCGGGATGATGGGGCCGCGTGGAGGAATGGGAGGCGGAGGACACCGCGGCGGCGGTGGAGGGGGATATCCGCGGGAAGACCGGCCGGATGGGAAAAAGATTTTGACGCAGATCTCGAAAGAGACCGGGGGACGGTTGTTCCAGGTGTCGAAGAAAGAGACTGTGGACAAGATCTATGCGGATATACAGGAAGAGTTGAGGAACCAGTATAGTTTGGGGTATACGCCGGACAAGGATACGGGAGCGGGATACCACAAGGTATTGGTGACGGTGAAGGATAAAGAGATGGTGGTGCAGGCTAGGGATGGGTACTACAGCGGAGAATAGAGACGAGTTGAAGGTCGAACAGGTTGTCAGATATCAGATATCAGGAAACGGGAGTTCAAGAAGCGAAGTACGAAGAACTTACGCAGAGAGCTCAGAGGACGCAGAGTTCGCAGAGAAGAGGAACCCAAGACCCAGGTAGAAAATCGAACCTGGGGCACCCCGGCGGGGCTAGCGGGGTTTGGCGAAGCGGAAGACGATTCCGGAGCTGAAGCGGAAATTGTTTTGACGGTTGTTCAGACCGTCGGTGAATTTTGTCTGGAAGTACTCGGCTTGGAACGGGCGAACCGAGATGATTCGGGAGACCTTGATGTCCAGGCCGCCTCCTGCCGTCATCGCGAAGGCGTTGACGGGGCCAGATTGGCCAATGCCAGAAGTTGCTACGACTCCTCCGAAAAGAACCTGAGCAAATGGGTTGATTTTGCCGCGGCGGAGATTGATGCGCGGACCGAATACGTAAGAGAACGCTCCGGCGAGGGGAGTTCCCTTTATCACTTCATAGCCGGCGAGATCACCGACGGCTCCCAGCCAGTTATTGAAATTGTATTCGAGCTGGCCGCCACCGCCGTTGGCGTTATAGGAGGCGGATGGTGGCGCGCCTGAGACGTTGGTGTTCACGTTGAAACGCACGTAGTCGTACCCGCCATAGGCTTCCAGTTTCACAGTTTCATCCTGCGCCTTGGCACGAGGCGCGATTCCAAAAAACAGGAGAAGTAGGATTGCGGCACACGCATGCTTCATTTTGGATGTACCCCTTTCGGTGAGGAGACTAGACGTCGTGTTGAGTGAACTTGGTACGTGGCCGCGCGGGAGATTTGAGTGCTGCGGGGGGTGGAGGGTTGCCTGGGCTGACGAAGATGGGGCGGAAGAGTGCGGAAGTGTAAGAGTTTAAGAGTGGAAGAGTTTAAGAGTGGAAGAGTGGAAGAGTTTGGATGGGCTCTATCCTTGTGACACCTTGCCGCGATCCCTCCACTACGCGGCCCGACGCGCCAAAAGACGGCGCGAAGGAAAAAATCGGGCCGCTCCGGTCGGGATGACAATTTGTGGATTGAACTAGGGACGGAGGAGAGGAGCGCGGAAGTGAAAGAGTGCAAGAGTGCAAGAGGGGAGGATAGATGAAACCAAGTGGGTGGTGGGGCTGTGGAAGGCCTCACCCCTGAAGGGGTGAGGTACAGGATGGGCGTCACACGTGTTGCGCGCGATGCGGGAGTAGGATGGTGGCGGTTTTGGATTGGAGGGATGTGATGCGACGGAGAGAAATGTTGCGCGGGGCTGTGGTGGGAGTTGGAGTGGCTTTGGTGGTTGGAGAGAAAACTTCATTGGCGTTTGGTGGCGGGAGGAGCGCTGGGGTTAGTGCGGAGGATGCGGAGGCGGCTGCGCGGATTCGGAGGGCGGCTGGGGCGGGGCTGGCTATGGAGCGGCGGGATTGGGAGCAGGGGATTTTGACGCAGGCGTTTTTGGAGGCTGGGAACGACGAGGAAGTGATTCGGTTGACGAAGGCGGCGATTGTGCAACGCGAGGCTGACGGACGGTTGGCAGTGGTGGTGGAGGGAGGGCCGACGGACCCGGCCATGGGAGGAGCGGCTTACTGGAGGGCGGGGGAGATTACGGGCGATGCGGGGATTCAAGAGGCGGCGCGTGGATTGTTGGAATGGATTTTGAAGAAGGCGCCACGGGCGGCGGATGGGACTTTGTATCACGTGTTCAATGAGCAGCAGGTTTGGTCGGACGGATTTAATGGGGCTCCGCCATTTTTGGCGGCGACGGGGAACTACGACGAGGCGTTGCGGCAGATTGAGGGATTTCGCAAACGATTGTGGGACCCGCAGAAGAAATTGTTGAATCATATTTGGGATGACAGGGCGAAGGCGGAGAACAAGAAAGAGTTTTGGGGTGGCGGAAATGGATGGGCGGCGGCGGGGCTGGCTCGAGTGATCCGTTCGCTGCCGGCGGAACGTAGAGAGGAACGCGCGCGGCTGGCGGGGTTTGTGGCGGAGATTGTGGATGGATGCTTGGCTTATCAGCGGCCGGACGGATTGTTTCACGATGTGGTGGACCGGCCGGATACGTTTGTGGAGGGGAATCTGGCGCAGATGCTGGCGTTTGCGATTTATACGGGAGTGCTGGGGGGATGGCTGGGGAAGAAATATCTGGATGTGGCGGACAAGATGCGGGCGGCTATGCGGGGGAAGATGGATTCGTTTGGGTATGTGCAGAGCGTTTGCGGGGCACCGAACTTTGACCGGCAGGGGACTTCGACGGAGGCGCAGGCGTTCGCGATCATGATGGAGGCGGCGGGGAGGAAGGTGGGGTAGGAGGAAGCAAAGAAGCAGAGAGGCAAAGAAGGAAGGAAAGAAAGAAAGAAGCGAAGAGGGACGGTAACACAGAGGTCACAGAGATAGGAACACAGAGGTCACAGAGAACGGCGAAGAGAAAAGAGAAGAAAAATATAACGCAGAGGCGCAGAGGACGCGGAGGTTCGCAGAGATAGGAGAAGAGGAACCCAGGACCCAGGTAGGAAAGCGAACCTGGGGCACCCGGCTACTAGACTAGGATAAAACTGGGTTTGGAGGGTAGTTCCTTGGAGGAAAGTTCTGGAGGTGTACTGGCGGTTGGACGGTTACTTGGGAGTTGTGCGGTTGGCGCCGGAGATTTGGAGCAGGAGGAAGACGAAGAAGAGGAGCATGCCGAGGATGCCTAACGCGCCAAGGAATTTGTAATAGGGGATGGTGCGGCTGAGGATGGATTCTAGGGACCTGTGGCGGACCGAAAATTCGATTAGGGAGTATAGCATGCCTGCGATCAGGCCGAGGATGCAGAGGGCGAAGGAGGTGGACATGGAGATTAGGATGAAACGGGAAGGCGAGGACATGGTGGACATGGTTGAGTTTAATCG
>CAYOOS010000474.1:0-3754 GCA_964405585.1 uncultured Acidobacteriaceae bacterium
GCGCCACACGGTTTCCGATTGCGGCTGCACACCGGCGACGCTGTCGAAAATGGCGACGGCACCGTCGAGCACACGGAGAGAACGTTCCACTTCCACGGTGAAATCGACGTGGCCGGGAGTGTCAATAATGTTGACGCGGTATTTCTTGCCGAAGCGGTCCCAACTGGCCGTGGTGGCGGCGCTGGTGATGGTGATGCCGCGCTCGCGCTCCTGCTCCATCCAATCCATGGTGGCGGTGCCTTCGTCCACGGACCCGATCTTGTAGGTCACACCCGTGTAATACAGGATGCGCTCGGTCGATGTGGTCTTTCCGGCATCGATGTGCGCCATGATCCCGATATTGCGGGTGTCTTCGAGTTTGAAAACGCGCGTCATGTTCCCTTGAACAGCTTTTTTCTCCCCAGAGCGATTGGCAACAGCTTCAGTCACGTCTAAATCCCTTCTAAAGTCCTACCAGCGATAGTGGGCGAAAGCCTTGTTGGCTTCGGCCATGCGGTGAACGTCTTCCTTCTTCTTTATGGCGCCGCCGCGGGAATTGGCCGCGTCGATCAGCTCGTCGGCGAGCTTATCGACCATGGTCTTTCCGGCGCGTTCGCGCGAATACTGTAATAGCCAACGAATGGCCAGAGACTGGCGGCGGAAGGGATTCACTTCCACCGGCACCTGATAGTTGGCGCCACCCACGCGGCGCGTCTTGACTTCGACGAGCGGCTTGAGGTTCTCGATGGCCTTCTTGAAAATCTTCAGAGCATCGTCGCTGGTCTTCTTGGCGACTTGGTCCATGGCGCCGTAGAAAACGCGCTGGGCCGTGCTCTTCTTGCCTTCCCACATCATCGAGCAGATGAACTTCTCGACGATCGCTTCACCGTAGACCGGGTCGGTGGCCTGCACCCGCCGGCTGACTATTCCTTTACGAGGCATCGTTCTTGTCGCTCCTCAAGTTCTAAGTTCTCAGTTCTAAGTAAACCGGTCGTCCTGACCTTCCTTACTTTGAACCTATTACCCACGATCGCCGCAAAACCTTGATTTCTCCAAAACTTGCCAAACCTTGCTGCGCGATCGCCTTACTTAGTACTTAAAACTTATTACTGACAACTGCCTTACTTCGCCGCGGCGCCGGCCTTTGGGCGTTTTGCGCCGTACTTCGAACGTCCCTGCTTGCGATTCTCCACGCCCGCCGCATCCAGCGTGCCGCGCACGATGTGGTAGCGGACACCGGGGAGATCCTTCACGCGGCCGCCGCGCACGAGCACGATGGAGTGCTCCTGGAGGTTGTGGCCGATGCCGGGAATGTACGTAGTGACCTCAACCGCATTGGTCAAGCGAACGCGCGCCACCTTGCGGAGCGCGGAGTTCGGTTTCTTGGGGGTCTGGGTGTACACGCGGATGCACACGCCACGCTTTTCCGGGCAGCCCATCAACGCGGGCGACTTGGTCTTCGAGTAGATTCCCTCTCTACCCATGCGAATCAGTTGCGAAAACGTCGGCACAGTCGTTCCTCGTTTCGGAAGTTCTCAGTCATCAGTTTTAAGTTATAAGTTCAGACGAACCGCCTTCTGACTTACAACTTGAGACGAATGACTTAAAACTCTTTCCAGCGCGCAGACAAGTTTACGGGCTCCCGCTTTGCGCGCATACAAAAACGCGAGAGCACACACAGGTGCTGAAAGGTGTACTGCGAATCCGGAGATACCAGCAAGAGACTCCGCACGCACTCCAAGAGGCGAACGTTCCGCTCTTGGTTCCGAATCGGAGAGGCTTACTCGGCTTTTCGGGGCTGGCGCCCCATTCCGGCCGCTCTTCTGTCCCATTCCGTCGAGCTTGTTCCGGGACCGAAGAATTCCCTTCCAACCAACCATCCCCGAAAAGCGAGATGGCCTACTGCTCGGGTGAAATACCCCTGACAAAACATAAAGTATAGAGAAGGCAGAGAGTTCTGTCAAACAGGATTCGCCACAGGGACAGAGAAAAAGCTGTGGAAAAGCGCGAAGTGGCCCCCAGGCTGCTCTGTTTGCCGCACCCGCGAGCCTCCGAAGCGGCCGGAGGGACACGTAGCGCTGAGCCCCTCCAATACGCTAAGATATTTATAATCAATTAGTTGAGGAAGATGGAGGCTCTGCGCCCAGGTCTCCGAAGGACCATAGGCCGAAGGCTTTCAGGGTGTCGTACTCCCCCTTGTCCCGAAGCATTTTGGCGGTCCGTTCCGGGGACCAAGGCGAGGCCAGGCGCTGCGGGCGGTCGGCAATCCAGAACGCGGTGAGGGCCACGATTGTGGCGTCTTGTGCGAGCACATCAGGTTTGACGGCTTCGAGTGCGTCGGCGGCGGAATGATTGGTGTACTTGTAGTCGGGGGAATCCTGATCGAGGTTGATCCCGGGTAAACCGGCAATGGTAAAGGGCAAAGTGTCCGTGCCGATTTCGATTTTGTCGCTGACCTGGATTTCGCGAATGTCGGCAAGCGATTGGAGGAACGGCTCGAACGCCGGAACCAGGTCGTTGCGCCCGCCGAGCTGAAATTCTCTGATGGGGCCCTGGCCCAGATCAAGTACAACGTCGCCCAAATGATTTTTCATTTCGTTTTCATGCTGCTTGACGTAAGCCAGTGAACCTAGAAGGCCCTGCTCTTCGCCAGTGAAGAGTACGAAGCGAATGGTGCGGCGAGGACGTGCACCGGATTTGAGGATGGCGTCGGCGGCGCCGAGAACGCTGCAGGAGCCGAAACCGTTGTCGGTGGCGCCCTGGCTGAGATCCCAGGAATCGAGATGCGCGCCGACGACGAAAATTTCTTCGGGGTGTTCACGGCCGGGGATCTCACCAACGACGTTGGCACTTTCGACCGGACCATTGGTAAATGTGTTCTGCACGTTGATGCGCACGCGAACGGTTTTACCGGCGTCGAGATAGCGCTCGATTTGGCCCTGGTCTTCGCGGGTCATATCCACCACGGGAATCGCGAAATCCGTGGCAAAACCGAGGATTCCCGTGTGCGTGAGGTGCATGCCTTCGGCGGGGAAACCGCCTTGCCCGCCGATCACGGCGACAGCGCCGGCTTGATGTGCGGCGCGCAGGAAATCGCCGAACTGGGCGAAGATCAGGTCGAAACTTTTTTTCGGCCGGCCCTTTGGCATCATCAGCACAATTCTGCCGCGGAATTTGTTGACGCCGCGGATTTCTTCGTCGAGATCGAAGAGATTGGCGGTGACTACCTCGGCTTCGACGCCATTCGGGGGAGTGGAACCCGTCCAGCCCATGGCATCGATGCTGAGGGAATGATGCAGAGGTTCGAGCAACTCAGCTTCCGCCTTGCCGCGCGTCCAGCCTTTCCACATGGACCATTTCTCCGCGTGGACGTTTTGCAGGCCGATGGCTTTCATTTTGGCCAGGCCCCAGTCAATGGCTTTTTGGCCGGAGGGAGAGCCGGTGACGCGCGCGCCGACTTCATCGCTGAGTTCGGTGAGGTAGTCGAAAGCGTGCGAGTCCATGGTGCCTTCGCCGGCGATTTTGACGAGGGCGGGAAGCGTGCCATCCTGCTCGGGGCCTTGGGGCCTGGCGGCGAGCTTGGTTTGCAAGCAAACCGCCGACAACGCGATCACGAGGACGATTCTCAACGCTGGATTCTTCATCCGCACTCTCCATGAAGCTCTTGATGATGAAACGCAAAGAGATGATTTTATCATGTTGTTAGACGCAGGCCGGCCACGGGCGCCGTTCCGTTTTCTGGCGGGCACTGGGAAAAGCTCCCGTGACTGAAGCG
>CAYOOS010000475.1:0-3749 GCA_964405585.1 uncultured Acidobacteriaceae bacterium
TAACAAGAAAACTGTCGCGGCGGACGCGTTCGAGGAAGTCCGCCTGGGCAGCAGCCAAGACCACTGTTGCCGCGCTCATGCTGATGCTCCAGCCTGTGTGGTGCGCCCGGCAGCGATCGTCGCGAGATAGGCATCTTCGAGAGAGGGCTCGAGCGGCGAAGAATTGGGAAACGGGGCGGAGTCCGCCACCACGCGCGCGTGCACGCCGTCGGTACGATGAGCGACACTGCTGACGAGATGGCGTTGCCTGAGTGCGGGCAGATCGGAACTAGGCAGGAGAACTTCCCAGACCTTGCCGTTGATGGAGGCAAGCAGGGCTTCGGGGGACGCGTGTGAGAGGAGTCGGCCGTGAGAAAGGATGGCGATGTCGGTGGCGACGGCTTCAACATCGGAGACGATGTGTGTGGAGAGGATGACTATGCGTTCGCCGGAAAGTTCGGAGAGGAGATTGCGAAAGCGGACGCGTTCTTCCGGGTCGAGACCGGCGGTGGGTTCATCCACGACGAGGAGTTGCGGATCGTTCAGAAGAGCTTGTGCGATGCCGACGCGCTGGCGCATGCCGCCTGAAAAACCGCCGAGAGGGCGATTGCGCGCGTCACTGAGATTTACCACGGATAAGAGCTCCTCAATGCGACGGCTAGCGGCGGGGCCATCGAGACCCTTGACAGCGGCAAGGTAGGCGAGAAATTCGTGCGCGGTGAGATGGGGATAAACGCCGAAATCCTGCGGCAAATAGCCAAGGACGGCGCGAAGCGGATCGGGCGAAGAGAGCATATCCAGATCATTCCAGTGGATCGAGCCACTCGAGGGACGCGTGACGGTGGCGAGAATACGCATGAGAGTGGACTTGCCCGCGCCGTTGGGACCCAGCAGCCCGAGGACGCCGGGCTTGAGCTCCAGATTAAGATCGAGCAGGCCCCAGACATTGCCAGAGTATTTCTTGCTGAGGGAGTGGATGGACAGTTTCATGGAACGCGCCTCTTGGGATGCGTAGTACCAGAGCAAAAGACGAAAGTGAACGACAACCGGGCAACACTGAAGTTACGAACGAAGACAGGATAATGTTTCGACCAAACGGGAATGGGTTGGAGACAAAGATTGAGATAGTTTGGAAGGATAGGAGTTCAATTGGTGGACGCAAGGAAGTCCAGGCCGTCGACACCGCGCGTAAACTTCAACGGTTCTTCCAACTTCCAAGTCTGCAGATCGAGGATTTCGACTGTGGCAGTTTGAGGGCAACTGACATAGACATGCGAGCCATCCGGCGTGATGAGAACCTCTCCGGTAGCTTGTGGAATATCGAAGCAATGGGCAAGCTTGCCGCTTGCCGTGTCGACAACGAACAATTTGCCAGCTGGGGAAACGGCTACCAGCCAGCGGCCGTCGGGAGTAGACGCGGAAGAATAGACCGTGCTAGGCAGAGCGATCCAACCGGTGACGGCGTTGGTGGCGGTATCAATGACTGCGATGCGCGGAGCAGCCTGGTCATGCGTGTAAACGCGGTGGCCATCCGGCGAAATGGAAATACGCTGAACGATTTTGCTGATGGGGATGGTGGTAAGTAAAGAGCGTTTTTGCAGGTCGAGGACGCTTACGCTGCCCGCTGCTACGTTTGCGGTATATGCGCGGTGGCCGTCCGGAGTGATCACAAGCATGTGGGATTCGATCTGGCCTGTGGGGATTTCGCCAACGACTTTGCGAGCGGCAGTATCAATGATATAGACGGCGTTGGCCAGTTCCGCAGAAACGTACAGCAAGCCGTCGGGGCCAAACTTGGCGCAGTGAGGGCGGACAGGTTTGCCGAGGGCGATGTGACCGGCGAGTTTGCGTTCTTTGAGATCGACGATGTCAATGGAATCACCATCGGTGCCGGGTTTGCCGACGCCGGAATTGCCGTAGATGGGAACGTAAGCAAAGTGGCCGTCGGGAGAAACGGCGAGTTCATGGCCATTGATACCGACTTCGACGCGCAGCAATGCTTGGCGAGTGGCGAGGTCCACGAGCAAGGCGGTATGGTCGCCCTGATTGGCGATGACCAGGAATCCCGCGCTGCGCGGCGTTGGCAAAGGAGCATTGCCACGCGCTTGCGGGAATAATGTGGTGGCGAGAAGAACAAAAAGGGCAAGTAGAACGATTGCGATTCCCTGGGCGCGATTCATAGGAACCTCGACGATTGGTTGCGAATGCTAGAAAATACGAGCTGGCAGATTGTAGCGCGTGAACGGACGGCAAGCGCGCGGTTTTTATTGGAAAGCGTGGAAGGGGATGGAGCAGGGCCGGAAAACCCGGAGAAAACCGGGTGATTGCCGGTCATTGCATGCAAAGGATAACCGTCCCGGGGGACAGGGTAGGGAGCGGGACAAAATACAATCTATAGTGGTACCAGTAGCTATGCGGCGCTACATATTGGAGCACCTGCCTACAATACCAGGCGAATAGCCTAGGATTCCTTGCATTGTAAGCACAATAACAGGAGAGAAGTGCTTGACGGTCGGCTGCAGTCGGTGACATAAAGTTCACACGGGCGGCACTCTCTGGATTATTATTAGCAGCAATTGAGGGTGTGGCGAACGCCGGGTCCTAAGGCGTAAAAGTAACAGGGTGGACGTTCCTCGTGAGCGAATCGCGCGAAGTGATGAACGTACGACAAGCATCCCAGTATCTGGGCATCAGCCCGGATACTCTGTACCGGTACATCACAGAGGGCGAAATACCTGCATTTAAGCTAGGCAATCGTTGGAAACTAAGGAAGACGATCCTGGACCGCTGGATGGAACGCAAGATGAGCCAAGTGGTGGCAAGGCGCCGTTAGGCTCGCTCTGGCGTGAGGGAAAGAGGCCGCGATATGTGGTTACTCGGGGGTAAGAAGGCAAAGCAGCTGGTGGGACTGGATATCGGCTCCAGTTCGATCAAGGCCGTCGAATTGAAATCGACGAAGGCCGGATACGAACTCGTCAGTTTCGGGATGGAGTCGCTGGCGCAGGACACCGTGGTGGACGGAGCGATCATGGACGCGCCGCAGGTGGCCAACGCGATCACAAAAATTTTCGACACCGAACATATCAAGACCAAGAACGTAGCAACCTCCGTATCCGGGCACTCGGTGATCGTGAAGAGAGTTCCGCTGCCGCTGATGACGGAAGAAGAGTTGTATGACCGCATTCCATCGGAAGCCAGCCAGCACATACCCTTTGACATCGCCGACGTGAATTTGAGCTATCAGCTTCTGGAAGCCATGGACGCCCAGATGGACGTACTGCTGGTGGCGGTAAAGAAGGACAAGATTCTGAACCACACCAACGTGCTGGCGCAGGCAGGGAAGACGCCGGTGGTGGTGGACATAGACGCGTTTGGCTTGCAGAACTGCTTTGAAGTGAACTACGAGCCGGATGCGGGACAGACGGTGGCGCTGCTGAACATCGGCGCGAGCGTGATGAACATAAATATCGTGCGCGGAGGCGTGCCGCTGTTTACACGCGACGTGAGCGTTGGCGGCAACCAGTACACGGACGCGCTGCAGAAGGAACTGGACTTGAGCTTCGATGACGCGGAACGGCTGAAGAAGGGCGATACCCTGCCGAGCGTGACCGACGAGCAAAAAAGCCAGATTTTGCGCAGCGTTTCGGATATTCTTACGCTGGAAATCCAGAAGACGTTCGATTTTTTCAGGGCCACAGCCAGCGGTGAGAATATTCAGCGCATCATGGTTGCCGGGGGAACGGCGCGTGTGCCGGGCCTGGTGGACCTGC
>CAYOOS010000476.1:0-3727 GCA_964405585.1 uncultured Acidobacteriaceae bacterium
TTTTCAGAGCAGACTTACATCAGATGGTGTTGCATCGACCTGTCGAATGCACCGCAGTTACCGGAGATGTAGGTATCAGTACGCCATCGATAGTTCGGCCACGAGTCTATGGACGATGGTTCATCCAAAGGGCAAGAAGGATGACAACGAGAATACCAACGGCTATACCGATAAGGCCGAGCTTGCGTGGAAATCTCCTGCGTAGGCGCGGCCCTTCCGCCGCCGCGTAGTTCTCCATGTTTTTCGTTAATCGAGTAAAGAAACTCATGCCAACCGTTTGGGTATGATACACGCTCACAACTCCTGATTAACGCGCTACCCTGACAAGTGGGTTTTAGTACGGACATGGACGGGAAGCGGACAAATCGCGACTTAGCAAGCCAGAATGTCTCAACGGGCCTTCTGACTCGGAATAACTTCCGGTTAGCCCGTGATGCGACCGGAATCCTTGCCGCGAGGGAGTGGTATCGAAGAAGTCCTGCCGCAGGGTATCCATCACGTTTGCCCTGTTATAGGAGACGGGTGCTCCCCAAGGTTGCAGTCTTCAGATATCATGGCCTCCCGTGACCTTGACGAGGGAATCCGCCCCGAGTTCGCGCCGCCGCGCGGTGCGCGACATCCTGCTCTACGGCTTGTGCGGTGGCGTGCTCATAGCGGTTCTGAAACTGACGGAGTACCGCTTCCTGGTGCTCGAGCATTCAGTGGAGATTTACGGCGCGATGGTCGCCGCCCTGTTTGCCGGACTGGGCATCTGGCTCGGGCAGACACTCACGAAAAAGAAGCCGGCCGTGATTATCAAGGAAGTCCAGGCGCAGGCCACGGTCCAGCCCATGGGTCCGTTCGTCGCCGACGAGAGGCGCGTGAGGCAGCTCGGGATCACCCCGCGCGAACTGGAGATTCTCGGGCTGATATCCACGGGGTTGAGCAACCGGGAGATTGCCGGGCGGTTATTCGTCAGCGAAAATACCGTGAAGACGCATTCGAGCCGGCTGTTTGATAAGCTGGGTGCCAAGCGGCGCACCCAGGCGGTGCAGATTGGCAAGACAGCCCGGCTGATCCCTTGAATCGTTTGCCTGCCGGGAGACGACCCACACAAAAGCGTGATTTTCCCTGCTGGAATGCAGAATCACCCGAAAGGGTGACGACAGCGTTTACGTCCCCGGCTACACTTCTGCCCGTAAGAACTGGTGAAGGAGGCTTATGAAGCGCGTAACCGGCATTGGCGGAATTTTCTTCAAATCAGAGAACCCGCCGCAGCTCTATGAATGGTATGAGAAGCATCTGGGCATCCAGCGCGAAGCGCACGGCCAGGGAGCATCGTTTCACTGGCGCGAACTACAGGCGGCAGACGGCACCGAGCCGGGCCCAAAAGCCGTGACTGCGTGGTGCGTATTTCCACAGACGACGAAGTATTTCGGCGCGAGCAAAGCCAGCTTCATGATTAACTACCGCGTCGACAATCTCGACGCGCTGCTGGAGGACCTGAAGAAATCAGGAATCGAGATCGATCCGCACCGGGAAGACTACGACTACGGCCGGTTCGCCTGGATCACCGACCCGGACGGCAACCGCATTGAGTTATGGGAACCAAAGGAAGACTGACCGCGGCTCCGGTGGCCCCCGCTAAAATTCGGGCACGTTAAACCAGATTTCACGGAAATGAAGGAAAAGGAGACTTACATCGATGAAAAAGACGGTGCTGACCTTCGGGCTGATTTCGGGCGCAATGTCCTCGCTGATGATGATGGCCTTTTTGCCGTTCATGCACAAGATAGGTTTTACCAAGGGCTTGGTCATCGGCTACACGGCCATCGTGCTCTCGTTCTTGCTGGTATTCTTTGGTATCCGCTCGTACCGCGAAAACGTCGGCAACGGCCGGATCAGCTTCACGAAAGCTTTTGCTGTGGGGATCTGCATTACCCTGATCTCGTGCGTCTTCTATGTCGTGACTTGGGAAATTGTCTATTTCAAATTCCTGCCCGGCGATTTCATGGACAAATACAGCGCGCAAACGATCGAGAAGCTCAAGGCCTCGGGTGCAAGTCCTGCAGCCGTGGAGGCGAAAGTTCAGCAACAGAAGAAATTGCAGGAGCAGTACCAAAACCCGCTCTTCAACTCACTGATGACCTTCATCGAGCCCTTCCCGATCGGCCTTGCCATCACGCTGATTTCCGCGGCGGTTCTGAGAAGAAAACCGCTGGCGAAACCGTCACAATCGCCCTTGCCGGCATCCCATTGAATCTGTTCCAGCGAATCCGCTGCTTCTTCTCTTAGCACTAGCGTTCACGAAGGAGCAACGGATACGGCGATTCAGTCCGATTTGTCGGCGACCCGGAGACAATCCTGAAATTCACAAATTAAGCAGCCGCGTCTTGGTTAATGCCGAAACTGCCGACCAATCGCCACGTAGGCCATCTCTGTCTTGAGCCCATTTCAATCTGCACTAGTGGTAGATTAATTGTCTAGACGCGCGGAAGAATGCGAGCAACGAGACTCGGAAATCCAAATTGGAAGTTCCTGCTTCATGAAGGTGAGAGACTTTTGACCTAAAAACCTCAAGGACCTTTGCGCCATGCTGACTCTTAAGAAAATCCTATTGCCGGTTGATGTCCCAATTGTCTCGCTAGGTATTTTTCATCAGGCAGCGGCCCTCGCGCGGCATTTCCACTCCGAGATGGTGATGCTCCACGTGGGGACACCCCAGAGCCAAGCCGCAGGTGTACCGCAGGACACCTCCCAATCAACCGGCTGGAACTTGCATACGGAGATTATCAAGGAGGCCCGGAGGCAGCAGGACAAGGCTCTCGAAGAGGAGCTTCGAGGGCTTACGATTCGAAGTGTGTTGAGTGGAGGGGACCCGGGTTGGGCAATTGTGAACACGTCTGAAGAGGAAAAAGCCGACCTGATCATGATGCCCTCGTACGGTTCCACATTCGAGCAGTTTCTTCTGGGCTCCGTGGCGGCAAAAGTGTTAACCAGGGCCGAATGCCCGGTTTGGACTGGTGCGCACGCGAAGGGATCGCAAGTCCAGAAGTTTGCGGTCCACAATATCCTATGCGCGGTGGATTTGGGCCCGCGGAGTAAGGATGTTTTGTTGTGGGCCGCCCCGCTGGCTGCCGAATTTGACGCGCGCCTCACGCTCGCTTACATTACTGCCAGTGTGGAGTTTTGGGGACCCGGTGGCCTTTACGTCGATCAAAAATGGAAAACGGCGCTCCTTGACGACGCTTCCCAGCGTATGGCAAAGCTCCAAGAAGAGACAGGTATCAAGGGGGAAGTATTCATCGGCAGCGGTGATGTGCCAAAAGGGCTGAGTCAAGCTGCGGCAGAGACGAAGGCCGATTTGCTGGTTACTGGGTCCTACCCCTACGGCACTCACTTGCGGACCCATGGCTACGCAATCATTTGTGCCGTGCCGATTCCCATCCTGAACATTTGAGCATTGGCCCTTGCGCCTCAGCCATCGCTTATCTCGGGGAAGCAAGGTGTCCTGAAACTGGACATGGGTTGCAAACGAGCGGCTAGCAAAGCTTGGACGGAATTAAAGACAATCTCTTAGCGCTTCGAGGATTTCAGGGCGGCCGCTGATACGAATCTTACGGCGACGCCTTTCTGACCTTTGCCGAGTTCTTCGACCCTGGTGACCTTTCCAAGGTACTCATAATTCTGCGGGACATTCGCCGAGAAAGGCACAATTACAGACAAGCGCATCCCCTCGTAGTACACC
>CAYOOS010000477.1:0-3722 GCA_964405585.1 uncultured Acidobacteriaceae bacterium
ATTGGGGGATTGGCGCGACGGTGGGCAGCGTGATTCCGACCAAGGGGGCGATTATTCCCGCGGCCGTGGGCGTGGACATTGGATGCGGGATGATGGCAGTGCAGACCGATTTGAACGCGCGGGATTTGCCGGACAATCTTCACGCGATTCGCACGGCCATTGAAGAGGCAGTGCCGCACGGGCGGACGAATCATGGGGGGAAGGGCGATGTGGGGGCGTGGGAGGCTATTCCGGAGCGCAACCTGAAAGCCTGGGGAGCGAACCTGAAGGATCGGTACGAAGAAATCTTGCAGAAGCATCCGAAGTTGGATCGCGGGAATCACTCCAATCATCTGGGGACGCTGGGAAGAGGGAATCACTTCATCGAGGTGTGCCTGGACGAATTAGACAGCGTGTGGTTTATGCTGCACAGCGGGTCGCGCGGAGTGGGCAACCGCATGGGCAGCTACTTCATTGAGCTGGCGAAGAAGGACATGCAGAAGTTCTATTTGAATTTGCCGGACAAGGACCTGGCGTATTTCCCGGAGCACACCGAGCATTTCGGGGATTACGTGGAAGCGGTGGAATGGGCGCAGGACTTTGCGCGCACCAATCGCGACCTGATGATGCAGCAGATTATTGATGCCGTGCGCGAGTCGGGTGAAGTGCGGCCCTTCATCGCGCAGGTGCAGGCGATCAATTGCCACCACAACTATGTGGCGCGGGAACGGCACTATGGGCAAAACGTGCTGGTGACGCGGAAGGGAGCGGTGCGCGCGCAAGTGGGAGACATGGGGATTATTCCGGGGAGCATGGGAGCGAAATCTTACATCGTGCGGGGGAAGGGGAATCCGGAGAGTTTCATGAGCTGCAGCCACGGAGCGGGGCGGGCGATGTCTCGCGGGGAAGCCAAGCGGCGGTTCACGGTGGAAGATCACCGGCGGATGACGGAAGGCGTGGAGTGCCGCAAGGATGCGGACGTGATTGACGAGACGCCGGCGGCGTACAAATCCATTGACGCTGTGATGGCGGCGCAGACGGACCTGGTGGAAGTGGTGCACACGCTGAGGCAGGTGGTTTGCGTGAAGGGGTGAGGGGCAAAGTCGGTGGTGCGCTGGAGAAAGACAAAAGAGAGCCAGGGAGGGATTCATCGCGCAATAAACCGCGCGATGGGGCAGAGTTCATCTCTGCGCAGGCCGCCCACTTTGCAGGAGCGAAGCGGGAAGAAAAATCGGCCTGCTCCGCTCGAAATGACGGTGCGGGTAGTACGGTGCGGGTAGTGAGGCATGAGAATTTGCGGCGAGTGAGTGCACAAGCCCTTCAAAGCGCAAGGTAACAAGAGTGCCCGTGCCACTCGATCCGCGGACGTCGCGGGTTAATCAGGTCTTGGAGAGCGGGTGCTGATCGAGGTGGAATTCTCCTCCCTCGTCTTCCACCGCGGGTTTGGCGGGCTTCTGCCGAATCTCGAATCCCATGGGTGGCAGAAAGACAGTCTGCGACTGCAACTGGGAATCTTCCGGCAAGATTACAAAGCTGAACTTCAACGTAGTCACGCGCTTCGGTAGCGAGCTTTCCTCGAACATCCATTGTTGCGCGGCGTCCACCGCGGCTTCTCGAAGCATGGGATGCCCATCGGTCACGATGGCATCCTTGACGGTACCGGTGCGATCGATTGTCACGCGAACGGTGACTTGTCCAGAAACTCTTCCAGCCAAGGTGAGCGTGGGATACTTCGGAGCAACGGCGAATTTGACGACCGGTGAGGATTCACCCGCGAGAAGGTGGGGGACTAAAAGGAGGAGGGCCAGGATCGAGCAGAGTAGTTTCATTCTCATTGCTTTGCTGCTCCGTGGCCCGAACATAAGTTGTCCGGACATAGTTTGCTGGGGATGACGCAGGTTGTGCGGGAGTGCCGAGAAGCCGAGACATCTTCCAGGGTTCTGGGGATGGGCGGCAGGAAGGATTCCATTCAGTCTCCAGTCCGTGCAGGGCCCGGGGAGCGAAATGGCTGCGTTGCGCGAGGGCGTCAGAGGGCTGGACTTTGCCAGTCGAGTGGGCGCCGCCGGCCCAACGCACGGGGCGATTACACAACTACGGTATTAATCACAGCGCGAGAGAATGTACAACGCAGATTTCTTCTAGAATGCATTCATTTTCCGGAGAGCACCAGAGAGGGAGCCGGGGATGAACAATTTGCAACTGCTCGCCGGATAATGTCTTCGCGAAGATTTCATTCGCGCCTGGCTCGTTGCTCTCCGGGGTTGCTCAAGAGCAGGGAGCGGCATTGCGGGGGAATTGCCTTTGTATCCGAATGCTTCTCGCAGCCCGTCTGCGTTCCAAGGAAATTAAAACACAGAGACGTCTGGCCGTTGATTACTCTGCGGCACCATTCGCTGCGGGAATCCCGCCGTTCGCTGCGAGGCTAAGCCATGGAAAATCAGTGCGTTGATTCCGGGCAAAGGGGATGATAGCCTTTTTGAGACGTAGTTCGCGTCTCCGCAAGAGACGCGGGCAGTGGGGGTGTCTCACGCCTCCTTGGGATTAAGACGAGAACACTAGGAGAGATGTTTTGAGCGAATCCAAGAGGAATTTTCTGTTTACCTCCGAATCGGTGACGGAAGGCCACCCCGATAAAATTGCCGATCAAATTTCGGACGCTGTGCTGGATGAAGTGATGCGCCAGGACCCCAAGGGGCGCGTGGCGTGCGAAACGCTGGTGACGACGGGATTGGTTGTGGTTGCGGGTGAAATTACGACCAGCGCGCATGTGGACTACGACGAATTGATTCGCAATACCGTCGAACAGGTCGGATACGACAACGCGCTATTCGGTTTTGACGCCAACACCTGCGCGGTCATGTGCACGATCAAGCGGCAATCTCCGGACATCGCCATGGGCGTGGATACCGGGGGCGCCGGCGACCAGGGGCTCATGTTCGGCTTTGCGTGCAATGAAACCGAAGAATTGATGCCCATGCCTATCCAATTGGCCCACCGTTTGACGCAACGCCTCTCTGAAATCCGCAAAAGCAAGAAAGTTGATTTCCTCCGCCCTGATGGAAAATCCCAAGTGACCGTGGAATATCGCGACGGCAAGCCCGTGCGCGTGGATTGCGTAGTGATATCCACGCAGCACAGCGACAGTGTCCCGAATGAGGATTTGCGCCACGCCATCATGGAGTACGTGATCAAGCCAATCATTCCCGCGCACATGCTGGACGCGAAAACCAAATACCACATCAACCCCACGGGGAGATTTGTGATTGGTGGACCGATGGGCGATGCGGGGCTGACCGGACGCAAGATCATTGTGGACACGTATGGCGGTTACAGCCGGCACGGTGGCGGAGCGTTTTCGGGCAAGGATCCATCGAAGGTGGATCGCTCGGCGTGCTACATGGCGCGCTATATTGCCAAGAACATCGTGGCCGCGGGTCTGGCGAGCCGAGCCGAGGTGCAATTGGCGTATGCCATCGGAGTTGCCGAGCCAGTTTCGGTGATGGTGGACACGTTTGGCACCGGGACAATCCCCGAGGACAAGATTACCGCGATTGTGCGAGAGAATTTCTCGCTCACTCCCAAAGCGATTATTGAAACGCTGGATCTGCGCAAGCCGATTTATAAACCGACCGCGGCTTATGGACATTTTGGCCGCACCGGCCCCGGCTTTACCTGGGAACGTACGGACCGCGCCGACGCGCTGCGAAAGGCTGCGGGGCTGGGAGTAGTTGCCGAAGTTGCGG
>CAYOOS010000478.1:0-3719 GCA_964405585.1 uncultured Acidobacteriaceae bacterium
AGGAGGGGCAGCGCCGGTGGGAGAGGTCGCGCCGGGGGTAGTGGTAGGAGTGCCGCCGGCGAGGCGGGCGTCAATGGCCTGGACTGAGTTTTGCAGATCAACGAGCTGCTGATTGAGCTTGCCGATGCGCGATTTGATTTCCTCGAGATTGTCGGAGAGGCCCTGGACCTGAGTGGACATGGTGTCCAGACGCGTGCCGGAATTGGCTTGGACGTCCTGAACGGATTTCTGCAAGCCGCTCATGGTGGTGTTGAGCTTGAGGACGGTGTCCGAGGATTGCTCGATGAGGGTTTTCTGGACCGTGTGGTCCTGAGTCATCTGCGTCTGCAGGTCTTTTTGACCTTGCAGGATCGAGGTGACATCGCGCTGGAGCTCGATGATCTCGCGAGCGACGGCGAGGGCGGGGCGGGGCCCGACGAGGCTGCCAGCAACGGCGCTGACGAACATGGCGCCGGAAAAGAGAAGAATGTTACGCGTCCGCATGGTTGTGTTCCTCCACGACTGCAGGCAAAGCAGAATAAAACGAGAATGGCGTGACAACCTTCCAATGTAACGGGAGATTGGAATGGGGGCAAGAGGAGAGTGGGTTTTCCGTGGTCAGTTTTTGGTTGTCAGTCAGGCAGAGAGGTTGAAGAGTTCAAAGTTGAAAGTTGAAAAAAGAAAGAGAAGAGGGACGGTAACACAGAGGTCACCCTCCTGCGGCGGGCAAGCAGAGAGCGGAACACAGAGGGCACAGAGTTAAGAAAGAGAAGAGAGAAGTGTAAGTAGAGGTGGCGGGGAAAGAAAAGCCCACCCTTCCCGCCGAGGCGGGAGGGGTGGGCGAGGTTGCTCGAGAGGTTGTGGCGGACGCCGGTTACTGAGCGCGGACGAAATGGCCGCGGCGGTTCTGCTGGTAACAGGCTTCGTCGGACGTGGTGCAGAAGGGCTTTTCCTTGCCGTAGCTGACGGTGGTGAGGCGGTCGGCAGGAATGCCCAGGCTGACGAGATACTGCTTTACGGCAGTGGCGCGGCGATCGCCGAGAGCGAGGTTGTATTCGGTGGAGCCGCGTTCGTCGCAATGGCCTTCGATGGTGACGCGAACTTGCGGGTAGTTGCGGAGGAAATCGGCGGTTTTGCCGAGAGCATCCTTGGCGTCAGCGCGAATATCCGCCTTGTCGTAATCGAAGTAGGCGTCACGAACTTCCTTGAGGAAGAGCTCGTCCAAGGTCTCCTTGTGAGCCTCAACAACGGGAGGAGGAGGCACGTTGACGGTGACGCTTACGCTGCCGTTGCCAGTGCCGCCCGCTCCGGTAGCCGTGATGGTGTAGGTGGTGGAGTCAGAAGGCGTGACAGCGGTGGAACCTTGTGCCGTGACGGCGCCGACTTCAGGAGCGATGGAAACGTTGGTGGCGTCGGTGGTGGTCCAAGTGAGGCGGACGGATTCGCCCTTCTGGATCGAGGTGCGATCGGCGCTGATAGTGGCCGTCGGCTTCATAGCGACCGGCGCTGGAGGCGGAGCGGGCGGCGGCGCTGCAACAGGCTTTTTCTTACAGGCAGAAATAAAGAGAGCGAGGAAGCAAAAGGTAAGCAGCAGAGTGCGATGGAGCGGGTGACGATTCTGAATCATGCGAGTCCTCCTGGACGATTGGATCTCCCGTGTTCGACCCACCGGGGGAAATAGTACCACTGGCGGGCTGGGTTCGGGGAATATGTCGTAATGCGATATATTGTAGCGCGAATGGAGCGAAGGGGAAAGCGGAGAAATCGAAACTCGAAACTCGAAAAAGGGAAATCGAAAAGCGGGGATTGAGGCAAGACGCGGTGGTTGTGCCACGATCCCTCCGCTGCGGCTCGCAAACGACGCGAGCCTCCGGTCGGGATGACAGATCTGAGAGGGCGGGACGTGGGAGTCTTCCCAGAAGCGAAATGCAGATCCCTCGCTACGCTTGGGATGACAGGTCTGCTCAGTTGTGGGAGCAGGGTCGGTCATTTGGTGGACCAGTTGGGAGATTCGTTGTGGCCGGTGAAAGTGAGTTCGTGGGGTTGGGAGCCATCGGCTAGCATGGTCCAGATCTGGCGGGTGCCGGTGCGGGTGGACTCGAAGACTAGGTGGCGGCCGTCGGGGGCCCAGGAGGGTCGCTCGTTGCGGCCACTGTCGCGGGTGATTTCGATGATGTGGCGGGAGGAGACGTCCATGATGTAGATGTCGTAATTTCCGCTGGGACGACGCCAGGAGAAGGCGAGGAGCTGTCCATTGGGAGACCAAGCCGGGTCGATGAGATAACCCTTATCCGGGACATCGAGCTTTTGCGTGTCGGTGCCGTCGGCGCTCATTAGATAAAGCTGGGGAACACCACCGCGATCACTGACGAAGGCGACAGTTTGGCCAGTCTTGGGATTCCATGCGGGAGACGCGTCGGCGCCAGTGGAGACGTAGGTGAGGCGCTTGGGGCGATTGCCGCTGGCGTCAGTGACGTACAGAGCGGGGCTGCCCTGCATGGAAGAAGAGAACATGACCTGGGAGCCGTCGGGTGACCAGGTGGGGGAATCGTTGGTGCCGCGAAAGCGGGCGAAGGAGACGAGACGGTTGGTGTCGAACGAATACATGCAGATTTGCGCGCTGACGACGCTGTTGGCGGGAGCAAAGCAGGTGAAGGCGATGCGAGAGGCGTCGGGAGACCAACGCGGGGTGAGAGAGATGGATTTCAGGGTGGTGAGAGCGTGCTGATTGGAGCCATCGTAATCCATGACCCAGAGTTCTTTGTGGCCAGTGCGAGCGCTGATGAAAGCGATTTGGGTGGAAGCGATGCTGGCGAGGCCGCCGGAAAGTTTATTGATGATTTCATCGGCGAATTGATGGGCGAATTTGCGGACTTGCGGGTCGGTGGGAACACCGCGATAGATTTTGCCGACGACGGCTTCGGTGGAGGTGCTACGCACATCGAAGAGCCAGGCGGAGATGACGACTTCGGTGGAGGATTCGGTGAGATTGCCGAAGGCGACGAAATTGGCGTTGAGCGGGGGATCGGTCCAGGCGAGGAATTGGAGTTCCTGGGGCTGAGAGGGAACTTTTGCGGGATAGAAACTGGGAGAAACGAGTTCGATGATGCCGGAAAAAGAGAGATCTTCGCGAACGACTTGGGTAAAGAGAGCGGCGTGGGAGGTGGCAGAGTCCGCGCGGGGGGCGAAATCGGCAACGGCGATGCGGGGGAGTTGAGTATTGCCGAGGCCGGTGCTGGTGTGAAACCAGTCCTGGGCGAAGGCGATGGGAGAAAGGGAAAGGATGAAAGCGAGTGCGAAGGAAACGAACAGAGCAGTCTTCTTTGCGGGCAACGGCGCCTCCCGGGGTCGTGGGGCTGAAGAACTACTTTAGAACAAATGTGGGGAGGCGTGGGGAGAAATTAAGAGGAATATCAGAGACCATATATCAGTTATCAGGAAGCAAGAGAAGAGGGACGGTAACACAGAGGTCACAGAGATAGGAACACAGAGGGCGGAAAAGGCGAAGAAGTGAAAGAGTATAAGAGTGAAAAAGTATAAGAGTGAAAGCGAGGTTGGAGGGGGCGGCGGGGAATTACTTGGACATGGCTAGATTGAAATCGAAGATTACGTCTACGTAGCGGCCGGAATAGTCGCTGGGGAGCGGCGGGAAGTGGTCGATGCTGAGGAGGGCGCGCTGGGCGGAGTCGTCCATGGAGCGATTGCCGCTGGTTTCCGAGACGCGGATATTTTTGATGGAG
>CAYOOS010000479.1:0-1043 GCA_964405585.1 uncultured Acidobacteriaceae bacterium
TCTTCTGTCTGTACATTTTTGAGTTCCAGTATTGTGACTCCGTGCAGAAATGTTCATGGATTATCGCTTTATGCTCCACATCGTACACGCAAGAAGGAAAAGCTACTCCATAGTAGTCCAAGCCCCAAAATTTGAAGTAATCCGCCTTCGAAATTCGACTGACGTCCAAGGTCTCATCGGTGCTGAGCAGAGTTCGGAATTTGCAGACGCGCTCATCGCTTGTATCCTCGAAAACCGGTATAAAAATCTCAAAGAGTTGCCCTTTTGTGCCTTGAGTCATCGGCTCAAGGTTTTCTGCAACGGCCTGAAAGATATTCCCTAGTTCCGCAGTCAACTTCGTGTGGGGTAGATTTTCTATTGTGATCGCCGCGTCTTGAAATACAAGGCGGAATCGGTCGATACCAACCCTCCTTTCCACTTTTTGACGAGTCTTGAAACGCTGGTATGCGTCCAAGAAAGGCCGAATGAAGAAAGTCTTCGTACCCGACTTAATCAAGTCGAAGGCCACGCCCTCCAAGAGAACCTTTGCGACTTCTTGTAAAGTGAGCTGCGAGAGGAATTCGACGAAAAGCTGGTACAGGCCACCGCCCAGTCCTCCCCGGCGAGGGCGCACGATGGAAACAGCATAGTTCTCGGCCAGCTCTGCTCGGAGTTCTTCCTCGCCCTCCAGTACGCTCTCGCCGTACCACCAATCCACGCGAATTGCGGCGGGGATTTTCGTTTCAGTCATTTTCCTCACCCGCCCGGATTCTACCGGGACTGCACCACTTTGGTTAGCGGAAATTTGTGGGCACACTCTCCGACTTCCTCGAACGCCGTTTCTGGATAGCTTCCTCGGATTACCGAACAATCAGGAAGTTATTTCGCGTGTCAGCTTGGATTAAGCCGCCAAGTGCGGCCACTTCTGCGCATAGCGCGTTTTTCGGCCAAGTGCGCGTCGGGTACCCGTTCATCAGCACTTAGTGACTAGTGAATATTTTCGGATCCTGACAACTCACTAACGATTCTAATGGTTCGTGCTCTACTGAGCTGCGGTCCCAGGG
>CAYOOS010000479.1:1053-2986 GCA_964405585.1 uncultured Acidobacteriaceae bacterium
CGATTCGCAAGGAATTGGCGATACCTCGCATCCAACCTTTTCCAACAACGGCAGCAGGTGCATGGGTGAGCTCTCAAGCCACGGATTGCGAACTGATTCTATTTAGAGATAATCGTCGGTCCTACGACGAATACGCTGTGCAGTGGTCCTTGCTCTTCAAACTGCAGGCCGCCTCCGTCCATCGCCAATTTGATGTCATCCACCTGATGTTCCGCGGGCGGCTGCCCGACCGGGCAATTGATCTCCAGCGTCGCCGTCCGCGACGGCCCAATAATGGGCAGCATCCTCACTCGAATTACCGCCCGGCCACCCGCCGCCACCACCCGCGTAGGCCCTGGTGTACGCCGCGGACCCACTCGCGCCTGTCCGAAAACTTTTTGATCCTTAAGAATCAGACTCGGTCCCGGGCCGTAACCATCGAAACTGATTAACTTCTCCACTACCCACACCCCACTCTCCAGCACAACGCCCAGTGAAGATTCATGTGTAAACGTCCCCGCTCCCGCCGCGCTTCCACGGTGCACACTGAACGTGCCAACGCCGCTGAGTCGATAACCGTCGCCGTTTGTGGACTTCACCACCGCCGGGCATCCTCCGCCCTCGCTCGAATCGCACACCACTCCCGCCGCCACCAGAAATGTGTAATCTGCGGGATCCACTGGTCGGTCCACGCTTTTCGAATTGGGTGTCGATTCGCTCGTCGAATTACCTGCGACTTCGTCCGACCGATTCGCATTTGTCGCAGCGCTCTGCGCTCTAGCCACAAGACTCACGGCCAGCATAATTAGCACCCCAAGCGCAACTTCCGCCCATTTTGTGCTTCTGTTTCTCGCGGCAACTACGACTAACAGTCGAACCATGTCACACCTCACAAACTAAACTCGTCAAAGTCAAGTCATTGGATCGAAGAAAAAACATCGCCACGGAAAAACGCCATTAAAAATTTCGGGCGGGCGTCTCTTACTTAGGCCTCGCCGCCCGAACTTGTATTCACACTGGACGTTCAGACCCTCTTATAGACGTGGCACCAGCGCAAATCCACTGCGCCCACTCTCCAGACCAAGATCGTCGTTAACCGAATTTCCCACGATCACTCCTTCCGCATTAATCCCAAACGCCTCAGCGTCATTGACGTAATCTGGCGGATCGAACTCCCATATCTTGCCGTCGGGATAACGTACAAAGCAGTGACCGTGGTTCTCGGCGTCGTAATAGATTCCAACGATCTCACCGAATATGTTTAGATTGACGGCAAGCGTCCCCGTATAAGAACCCGTTGCCGTACCGCCGTCCGGCGCGTCGAAACTGGTCATCTTGCCGTTCAATTGGCGTGTAAATCCGTGAAGCAGGCCGTTCGCGTCGATGTAGAATCCCACCACCACACCTAGATCGTTGATGCTCTGCGGGAACGTGCCTTGGACCGGTTGTGCAATGCCGGGGCCCGAAACATCAAAGGTTGAAAAGGTGCCATTTGGCCAACGTACAAATCCATGAGTGACGCCATTGTCGTCCGAATAAGTGCCGGTTATAGCTCCAAGCTGATTCAATACACTGGCGACTCCGATATCTAACGTTGTGCCGCCGTAGCTGCCGGCCAGGCTTGTGGCTCCTGGGGCTGCAAATGTTTCCATCCGGCCATCGGGGTAGCGGATAAAGGACCGGTACACGCGGTTGTCGTCCAGATACGATCCAGCAACCATGCCCAAGTCGTTGATCTGCGATGCGCCCCATCCCATACACCCATTGTCTACCTGCGTTGCGCACAGACCTGGCTGCGGAAAGGTAATGAACGATCCGTCGGCCTTGCGAATAAAGTTTTGATAAAAGCCGTAGGTTTGCTGGAAAGTCACTCCAGTCGTGTCACCTTGGTCGTTCAACCCCATGGCCCAGGTTCCACTGGTGGGGCCAGTCCCTTGTCCTGGAGCACTGAACG
>CAYOOS010000479.1:2996-3717 GCA_964405585.1 uncultured Acidobacteriaceae bacterium
ACGTTACGATGCGGCCGTCCTGATAGCGGACAAAGCTTCCGATCATCCCGTCGTTTACTCCATACCATCCGCTAATCTCACCCAGGTTGTTGACATGCCACGGGCTGGTGCCCCCAAGAAAAGTGCCGCCGGCCCCCGGCACGTTGATGTTTACCACCTGATAATCCTGCGCTCTTGCGGGCACGGTGAACGTCAGCGCTCCGAACCCTGCAAGTACCAGCGACACCAACATTTCGCACGCTCCGGATCCGCCGCTTCCACGCGGTAATGATCTTAACGATAGGGCTTTCATGAACCTCTCCTTTTCTTCTTTCTTCTTTGTTTTGAAGTCTTTTCGGGTCCGGGATGCGGATCAATGTCTGCACAATGTTCGGCGCGGGGCACGCGCCGCGCGCTTGGCGAGCACGTGCATCGGATGTTTTGCTTCACGGAACCGGAACTCCAACGGCGGATGAGCTGACGCGCGTCAATAACCACCGTCCGTCGATCTTTTTGGCTTCACCGTCAAGGTCTACGTGGCTCTTGGCTGTCCAAAACGGCTGGCCGGTGGCTGGATTCAGTGACACGTCGAAGTAGTGGCATTCGAAATAGACCGATGAGGTCCATTGACCGTAGTCATCCCTTACCGGCGCATACTTGGTTTTGTATGCCGGGGAAAGGGACACAAACTTATTGGTTGGCTGCAACCCGCCGGAAACATACTTGAAGAACGTGCACAGCG
>CAYOOS010000480.1:0-3716 GCA_964405585.1 uncultured Acidobacteriaceae bacterium
GCGACCCGTTGCGGAGAGGAAGTCCGCGGACGCGAAATTGTCCGGCAAATCGAAGAAGGCGCTGCTCCCGAAAGCTCGCAAATCAGCGATGTGGAATCGCTCTGGTACGACGATCCAGTCGAGAGTTACACGCTCTTGTGGATTGCTAGCGGAGCATTCCTAGTGTATTGGATTTTATGCCTGTACTTTATCCGGCACATGGCTGGATTTGCCCTTGATTCGATGGCGCTGTCTGCGATGGCGGTCAATATCGGGGGATTCTGGGCGCTTTACCAGGCGATTCGGTATGAGATTCGCCCGTTACGATTCATCCTGATCGCATTCGTGCCGCTTTCTTTCGTGTGGTACTACTACGAGCGATATTCAAAACGCCGGGGGATCCATCGGTTGCCGATTGCCGTGCGTATGCGTATGTCTCCGCCTCCGTCGGCTTGACATTGTGGCTGGCTGCGTACATTCTTAGCGTCCTCCGTTTCCTCTACCGCGGAGGTTTTCATGAAAAACGCGACAGTGGGATTTCGTGTGCACTCGGGATGGAGTGCGGTGGTGGCCGTGTGTGTGGAGAAGGGCAAGCCGGTGGTGTTGCACCGCGAGCGGCTGCAACTGGTGGAAAAGTTCGCGTACCGGTTCCGGCAGCCGTATCACACGGGGGAAAGAATGGAGTTTGCGGAGGCGCGCGAGTTTATTGCGGGCGTGCGGGAGAAGGGGAGCGAACTTGCCTATCGCGCGATTCACGGCCTGCAGGCGGATTTGGAGGGGCGCGGCTACAAATTGAGTCGCGGCGCGCTGTTGCTGGCTTCGGGGAGGCCACTGCCTGAGCTGGAAAAGATTCTTGCTTCGCATGCGCTGATTCATACGGCCGATGGCGAGTTGTTTCGCGAATGCCTGTTGCACGCGAGCGAACGCAGCGGGATCGAGGTAGTGTCCATACGAGAACGGGAGCTATTGGAGCAGGCGGCGAAGACTCTGCGTGTGCCGCAGCCCGGCCTGTTGCAGCGCGTCACGGAGCTTGGGCGCCCGTTTGGCTCACCTTGGACGCAAGACGAGAAGTTTGCGACGCTGGCCGCGTGGGTGGCGGCGTGTGGCTTCAAGAAGGCTGCTTCAAAAACGAGATCCGGAGCGCCTGCTTGACCTTGCGTTGGCCGGGAGGCATGCTTGGCTCTCTCGACGGGGCTGGGCTCGATTCGGGCGGAGGGGTGATTTGTGTCGATCGATTCCATCAAGACGGTGGCGGTGCTGGGCGCAGGGACGATGGGTAACGGGATTGCGCACGTGTTTGCGCGCGGCGGCTACAGCGTGATCTTGCGCGATGTGGAAGAGCGCTTTTTGCAGCGCGGCATGGAAACGATCGGCAAGAACCTGGACCGCGAAGTGAAGAAAGGGAAGCTCGCCGAAGCAGAGAAGCCCGTGGTGCTGGCGCGGCTGAAGCCCGTTATGGATTTAGGCGCGATTGCCGCGGCGGATTTTGTGGTGGAAGCGGTGCCGGAGAAGCTGGAGATCAAGCGCGCAGTGCTGACGGAAGCCGACAAGGTCCTTCGTCCCGAAGTGATTTTAGCGAGTAACACTTCCTCGATTTCGGTGACCGCGCTGGCGGCGATGACGCGGCGGCCGGATCGTTTTGTGGGTATGCACTTCATGAATCCCGTGCCGGTGATGGCGCTGGTGGAAGTGATTCGCGCATTGCAGACGAGCGACGCAGCGTTTGCCACCACGATGGAGCTGGCCCAGAAATTGGGCAAGACGCCCGTGGCAGTGAACGATGCCCCCGGATTTGTGTCCAACCGGGTGCTGATGCCACTGATTAATGAAGCGGCGTACGCGGTGATGGAAGGCGTGGCCACTCCGGAAGCGGTGGACGCGGTGATGAAGCTGGGAATGAATCATCCCATGGGGCCGCTGGAGCTTGCCGATTTCATCGGGCTGGATGTCTGCGTGGACATTTTGAACGTGCTGATGGAAGGGCTGGGGGATCCGAAATATCGCGCGTGCCCGCTGCTGAAGAAGTATGTCGCGGCGGGGTGGCTGGGGCGGAAGACTGGGCGTGGGTTTTACAGCTATGGGGATCAATAAGGGAAGAGAATAACGCTGGGCCCGGAGAAGGGGCGCCCAAATATTGAGCAAGGATGAGTTCTTCTCATGGCGCTGATGCTAAATAGACACGTGGTTTTGAGCGGCACGCGATGGGTCACTCTGCTTGTTCTTTGCGTGTCGGCGACCCGGTGGTCTATTCCTCGGTGCTCGGATGAACGGCATGAAGATTCCAGCTCCAAAGCAGAATCAAGTCCGTGGCCGGAAGGAGATCGACTCTTTCGATCGGACCCACGATGGCTGGGCGGAGACGCGGCATTTTCAGTCGATCTTGGCGACGGCCGCGTGCTATGGCTGTTCGGCGATTCCTTCGTTGCCAAGGAAGCGGGCGCGACGCGCAGGCAATCGGCATTTATTCGGAACAGCGTGGCGATTCAGATCGGCTATGATCCGTCGCGTGCCACAATTAAGTTCTACAGCGGAATGCGCAGTGGCAACACCGCCGATTTTGTTCCGCCCGAACGCGCGACATGGTTTTGGCCGCTGCATGGCATCAGGTTGGGGGATCGCCTTCTGCTTTTCTACATGCGGATGGCGCGTGATCCGAACAAAAACTCCCTTGGATTTCAATCCCTCGGTTGGAACGCATTCATGGTCGACGATCCAGATTCGGAACCCTCGAAATGGAGACTTCGCAAGTTGCACGGTCCCGAAACCCGGGGAAAGATGCTGGTCGGCATGTCGGTCATCCGCGATGGTCAGTATGTCTACGCCTTCGTGCTGAACGATGTGGAGCATCATGCCTACCTGCTTCGGTGGCTGTCGAGCGAAGCAACGGCCGGACGACTTTACTCACCTCAGTGGTGGTGCGGCGCCGGAGAAGGCTGGCAGGAGACTCCAGCCCGTCGGCAGATCGTGATTACTAACGCTGGAAGCGATTTTAGCGTCCAGCGTGATCCTCACGGCGAAGGTTTCATCGAAGTGAATACCGTTGGCTTTGGCGCGACCACCATCGTGTTACGCCGCGCCCCGCGCCCGGAAGGCACCTGGAGCGAGCCACAGAAGCTCTACCGTCCGCCGGAGTCCGATGCGCCCGTTGCATTCGTTTATGGCGGCAAAGCGCATCCGGAGCTCTCCGGAGCCGATCTGATCGCCACCTACACAGCTAACGGTTCGGATGAGCGCTTGGCTACCGACATGAGCATCTATTTTCCCAGATTTGTAAGGGTTTCATTCACTGAGGATTTGAAAAGCGGCGGCCTTCGTATGGGGCATTGAGGCTGATCGGGAATTGACCAAGCCATCTCATATGAATGGATTGAACGAAGAACAAGGAGCAAGACAACAGGCGAACACCAGGCGAAAATAGTGTTTGCTTTTTCTTCGCCTTTGGGTTAGTGTGGCTCCTGAAGTTTTCAACAGGTGGCCCATGACCCAGACGCGCTGCGATGTTCTATCCTGTGTAGAGCATGAAAGGCTCGAATTTGAGCTGCTTGAGGTGCGTACGCGCGGGCAATACCTGGCACGTTTGCGCTCGATATCCCGGCAAGAGCAGGCCGAGTGGGATCGCCGGGAACAGCGAGCGCTGGCGAGTCTGGTGGATCACGAACTGGAGCATGGCTGCAACCGTTGAATCCCGAACCTGCGCTGGTCAGGGCCGGCGCGGGGCGGAAGGGAAGTAGGGGTAG
>CAYOOS010000481.1:0-3716 GCA_964405585.1 uncultured Acidobacteriaceae bacterium
CTCGGTCGATTCTCCCCAGACGACCTCGGGCCTCGTCTTCAACATCATGCGGTTCTCCCTTCATGATGGTCCCGGCATCCGAACCACTGTTTTCTTGAAGGGTTGCCCACTGAGTTGTCCTTGGTGCCATAACCCCGAAAGCCAGTCCTATCAACCCGAAGCGATGTTCGTTTCCGGCCGCTGCATCCGTTGCCAGACGTGCTGTTATGTCTGCGAATCCGGCGCACTTCGTTGGAACAATGGCCCTCAGCGCAACCCTGCCCGTTGCACGTTTTGCGGCGCCTGCGCCGAAGCTTGTCCCGCGGAAGCGCGCAAGTTGGTTGGCACGCCAATCCAGGTCGGTGAACTCGTCGAGAAAATTCGCCGCGATGTCGCCTTCTTCGACGAATCCGGCGGTGGCGTCACCTTTTCGGGAGGCGAGCCGCTGGCCCAGCCCCGGTTTCTGGAATCTGCTCTGGCAGCGTGCAAGACAGAAGGGATCCACACGGTCTTGGATACATGCGGTTATGCGCCCTCCGCCGTCTTGCGCCGCGTCCTGCCTTATGTGGACCTCTTTCTCTTCGACCTCAAATTGGTGGACGACACGCGTCATCAGCGCGTTGTGGGCGTCAGCAACTCTTCCATTCTCGAAAACCTCGCGATTCTTGCTTCCGAACGTGCCTCGGTCGTCGCCCGCATCCCTGTGATCCCCGGCATTAACGACGATGACCAGAACCTTGAACAGAGCTTCCAGTTTCTCGGGAAGATTGGTCTTCGCAAGGTTGACCTGCTCCCGTTTCATGCCACCGGCATCGAGAAGTATCACCGTTTGTCGCTCACCTGCCGCATGGGAGACCTGAATCCTCCCACGCCTGAAAAGATGCAAGAGATTGCGGCCCGTTTCTCCAGCCGCGGATTTGAAATTCGAATTGGGGGCTAATCCATGAACGAACGTGTTGCCCGTCTACGCCAGGAAAGTTTGCAACTGAAGCCCTGGCTCTCCATCGAGCGCGCCGCTCTGATCACGGAGTTTTACGAGCAGTGCACCGAGACCTCCGTCCCTCTCCGGCGCGCCCTGGCCTTTCAGTTCCTCATGCAGCGAAAGTCCGTCTTCATCGGTGAAGGCGAATTGATCGTTGGCGAGCGCGGCCCCGGCCCAAAGGCCACGCCTTCTTTCCCGGAGTTGTGCTGCCACAGCATGGAAGACCTCGACGTCCTGGATACGCGCGAGAAGATCTCCTATACCGTGAACGAAGAAGCGCGCCGGATTCAAAAGGACCGGGTCATACCGTTTTGGCGCGGCCGCTCTATGCGCGATCTCCTCTTCCGGGAAATGACCCCAGAATGGAAGGATGCCTATGAAGCGGGTATCTTCACCGAATTCATGGAGCAGCGCGCTCCCGGCCACACGGTTCTGGGAACGCTCCTCTACTCCAAAGGCCTGCTCGGCTTGAAAGCCGACGTCGAACACGCTCTCGAAGTGCTGGACTTCCGCAATGATCCCCGAGCGTATGAGAAACAGCAGGAATTGAAGGCCATGGTCATCTGCGCCGACGCCGTGATTGACTATGCGCTGCGTCACGCTGCACTAGCGGATTCTCTCGCTGCCCGTCAGAAAAATGCGGATCGACAGGCGGAACTCAAAGCCATCGCCAGAATCTGCCGCCACGTGCCGGGCAACCCACCGCGAAATTTCTGGGAAGCCCTGCAGTCCTACTGGTTCGTTCACCTTGGCGTCGTCACCGAACTCAATACCTGGGATTCCTTCAATCCCGGCCGCCTGGATCAAAACCTTTTTCCCTTCTTCTCCCATGACCTCAACATCGGTTTGCTGACGAAGGAGCAGGCTCGCGAACTCCTGCAATGTTTCTGGATCAAGTTCAACAATCAGCCTGCACCTCCCAAGGTGGGCGTTACCGCAGCCGAGAGCGGGACGTACACGGATTTCGCCAACATCAATACTGGTGGCCTTAAACCCGACGGCTCGGACGGCGTCAACGATTTGACCTATCTCGTCCTGGAAGTAATCGACGAAATGCGCCTGCTACAGCCTTCCTCCAACCTTCAGCTTAGTAGGAAAAACCCCGATCGCTTTTTGAAACGCGGCTTGGAGATCGTGCGCAAGGGCTGGGGCCAGCCTTCCATCTTTAACGCCGACATGGTCGTGGAGGAACTGCTTCGCCAGGGCAAGTCGCTGGAGGACGCGCGCTGCGGCGGCATCTCCGGTTGCGTCGAAACAGGCGCTTTCGGCAAGGAAGCCTACATCCTCACCGGCTATTTCAATCTCCCGAAAGTCTTGGAGATTACCTTGAACAACGGCGTGGATCCGCGTACCGGCAAGAAAATTGGCGCGGAGACCGGAGATCCCCGCCACTTCCAGACTTACGATGAAGTGTTCGCCGCATTTCGCCAACAACTTCACCACTTCATCGAGATTAAAATCCGCGGCAACAACGTAATTGAGCGTCTCTATGCGGATTACATGCCCGCACCCTTTCTCTCCTTGTTCGTCGAGGACTGCATCGCAAAGGGCATGGACTACAACGACGGTGGCCCCCGCTACAACACCACTTACATCATGGGCGTTGCGCCCGGCACCTGCACCGATTCTCTTGCCGCCATAAAGTTCCACGTCTTCGACCGCCAAACCCTTACCATGGACGATCTGCTCCGCGCATTGCGCGATGATTTCCATAACGCCGAGGGATTGCGCCTGCGTTTATGGAACAAAACTCCCAAATACGGCAACGACAATGATTACGCTGACGACATCCTTAAGTCCGTCTTCGCCGCTTTCTATGACGAAATCAACGGCCGTCCGAATACAAAGGGCGGCTTCTATCGCGTGAACTATCTCTCAACCACATGCCATGTTTATTTCGGTTCTGTCACCGGCGCGACGCCCGATGGTAGAAAAGCCTGGGAATCGCATTCCGATGGCATCTCTCCAGCGCAAGGTGCGGACAGGCTCGGCCCCACCGCCGTGCTCCAGTCCGCTGCCAAGATGGATCATGCCCGAACGGGCGGCACCCTGCTCAATCAGAAGTTCACCCCCTCTCTCGTGCAGGGCCCGGATGGCATTGATCACCTTGCTCACCTGGTACGTGCCTATTTCAAACTCGGCGGTCACCACATTCAATTCAACGTGGTGGACGCGGCAACCCTCCGGGAAGCTCAGCAGCATCCCGAGCAGCATGGCGACCTGATTGTCAGGGTTGCTGGTTACAGCGATTATTTCTGCGACCTCACCAAGGCGCTTCAGGACGAAATCATCGCCCGCACCGAACAAACGGACTTCGCCCCGGCCCTTGTCGAGGTGTAATCAACCATCCGAAACTTGTTGGCCGCTACTCTCCCGGGAGGGAATCGCATGCATTCTATCCAGACGATTCAGCAAGAGCTTCAAAATCGCGGCATTGATGCCTGGTTGTTCTGCGATCATCACCATCGTGATCCCATCGCGTATCGCATCCTCGGTTTGCCGGAATCGCTGATGGTTACGCGGCGCTGGTTTTATTTCGTTCCGGCTCACGGCCTCCCCGTAAAGCTTGTTCATCGTATTGAAGCCTTTCATCTGGACTCACTGCCTGGAGAGAAACGCGAATACGCTGCTTATAAGAATCATCAACATAGGGATTATCATCGAGAGTAAAATGAAGACTATAATAATTAGGATCACCTGCTTCCGCCTTGTCTATCCACTCTTTGATCTTGTGGGTTGGGTGTGAGGGGTTCAT
>CAYOOS010000482.1:0-3711 GCA_964405585.1 uncultured Acidobacteriaceae bacterium
GATGCCCTACTTTGAAGTGGCCCTCGGCTTGTATTTCGCGTTCACTGTGGCCTACTCCATCCGCAACGAAAACTATGCAACGGTGCCGTTTCTTCTCTTGTTTGTCTGGGGCTATCTCTACACCGGCTTCATGTCCCTCAGCCAATCGTGGTTCGCGCGCCTTCGCTTTGGGGTGAACGCCCCGGAAATGCGCCCCGCCTCAACCGGCGCCCCGGGTTTTTAGCCCGCACTGTTTTCGGTGTAGGGATCGCCTTCTGAGGCCGGCCGCAACGTCTACCTTGCTACCCCGAGCCGCACTGTCATCCCGACCGGAGGCCCGCGCCGTTTGCGGGCCGCAGCGGAGGGATCGCGGCTGGATTGTCACATGCAACGAAAGCTCTCCGGACGCTTCTTATCAGGTATACAATCCGCTTCGGTGCCTCTCCCCAACTAACTTGTCGTATGGAGGGTTCATGCGAACTCGGTTTCTTTCCGTCCTCCTTATTTTCCCCACCGCAATTTCTCTTTACGCGCAATCGCCGCAAATCTCCAAAGAAGGCAAAGCTTGCCTGGAATGCCATTCCTCCTCCACGCCGGGCATCGTCGAGCAATGGCAATCGAGCGCGCACGCGAAAAAGGGAGTGGACTGCTACTCCTGCCATCAAGCCGATCCCAAGGACCCCGCCACGTTTGACCATTACGGCTATAAAATCGCTGTCATCGTGACGCCGAATTACTGCGCGCGCTGCCATGCCGCCGAAGTAAAACAATTTGAGAAGAGCCACCACGCCGCCGCGGCACAATTCATCGGCTCTCTGGACAATATGCTTGGCGAAATCGTCGAGGGCGGGCCCGCCGCCAACAACGGCTGCCGCCAGTGCCATGGAAGCGAAGTAAAGTATCTCGGCGACGGCCGCTTCGACCCCTCCACCTGGCCCAATAGCGGTATTGGCCGCGTGAATCCCGATGGCAGCAAGGGCACCTGCGCCGCGTGCCACGGCCGGCATTCTTTCAGCGTCGCATTAGCGCGGCAACCGGAAAATTGTGGCAAGTGCCATCTTGGCCCCGATCATCCGCAAATCGAGATTTACAACGAGTCCAAGCACGGCATCCAATTCCGCGCCAGCATCGCCAAGATGAATCTCGATTCCAAAGACTGGATTGTCGGCAAGGATTATTCCGCCGCGCCCACTTGCGCCACCTGCCACATGTCCGCTACGCCCAATCAAGGCGTCACCCACGACGTCGGCGACCGCATCAGCATTACCCTTCGCCCCGCCATTTCCATCAAGCTGGATAATTGGGAGCGCCGCCGCATCTCCATGCAGGATGTCTGCTCCAATTGCCACGCCACCGACTGGGTCAACAATTTCTACGTGCAGTACGAAGCCACCATCGACCTCTACAACGAAAAATTCGCCAAGCCCGCCAAATCCATCATGGACAAGCTCTATGCCGCGAAAAAACTCACGCCCACGCCATTCGACGAAAAAATCGAGTGGACCTATTACGAACTCTGGCACCACCAGGGCCGCCGCGCCCGCATGGGCACGGCCATGATGGGCCCGGATTACACGCAGTGGCACGGCTTCTACGAGGTCGCGAAAACCTTCTACACAGAATTCATTCCAGAGGCCGAACAACTCATGCCCGGCGTCACCGCGGATGTAATGAAATCCGACTACCACAAATGGACCGCGGGCCTATCGAAGGAGGAACTCCAGCAGCAGATCGAGTTCTACAAGGAACGCTACAAACAGTAACGGCCGCCTTCCGAGGCGGGCGCCTTTCCTTGCAACAAAACCAGCAGCAGGAAATTAAGTTTTGAAAACAAAATCTCCATATCCTTCTTCGCCCTTGGAGCCTGTGCGCCACGGCTCCACGAAACAATCATTTCATTCCTTACTTGTCACGCATTCCGCATGCGCGCACTCTAATAGATATGAAGAAGCAGGCACGCGGGCCGCACCATCATGTCACCGTCGAAGAGCTAGCCAACGCCGTCACGCACGGGGTCGGCCTCGGCCTGAGCATTGTGGGTTTCGTTGTTCTTCTGGTTTTTGCGGCACTGCGTGGCACCCCGTGGCACATCGTTTCGTGCGCCATTTACGGCAGCACGCTGGTTTGCCTATACGCCGCTTCCACGCTCTATCATTCCGTGCCAGTGCCGCGTTTTAAGCGAGCCCTGCGCATCTTCGATCACTCCGCGATCTACCTGCTGATTGCCGGCACGTATACGCCGTTTCTACTGGTGAATCTGCGCGGCGGGTGGGGCTGGTCGCTCTTCGGTGTGGTTTGGGGGCTGGCCGTGGCGGGGATCGTGTTCAAATTCTGGTTTGTCGAGCGCTTCGGTTTTCTCTCCACCGCGGTTTATGTCGGCATGGGATGGCTGGTGGTAATCGCCGCCAAGCCGGTGTTCACCCACGTCGCCGCATTTTCATTGGTTTTGTTGCTTGCCGGCGGGCTCTTTTACACTGCGGGGATCATTTTTTACGCGTCCAAGCGCATCCCCTTCGCGCACGCCATCTGGCACCTGTTCGTCCTTGGCGGCAGCACCTGCCATTACTTCGCCGTCCTCCGCTCCGTCCTTCCCCCGCACGCCTAAGCAGGAAACCCCGGAGCAAACATTCCCCGCCCGGTGATTCGGTGCCAAAACTTGTCATTCCGACCGAAGGGACGGCGGGTTTGGCCGTACCGAAGCGGAGGTACGGTTTTCCATCGCACGTCCTCTGTGCGATGAATCCATCCTCGAATTCAGAGTGAGAGAGTCTGTGCGCTTAGCGTTTCTGGCTATGTGCCCTGCTGCTTCTTTGCAGCGGCGTTCAGCCATATTTGTAGAGTCGGAAGGTACATCGAATCCACGTCGAGGAAAACGACGCCCGCGCCCATATTGGGCTGCGAGTAGATGATTTTGCCTTTCGTCTGGAAGACCTTTTCGTCAGCCCAAATCCTCACAAGAACGAGTGTGTCCTTGGGGAAGGGATTCATCATGTCCAGGTAGCATCCGTTCAAACTCAATTCGCTGACGCGCGACGCGATGCGCACTTCCGATTTCTCTTCAAGGAGTTCGGCGCTGGCGAAAAAGACATACCTCGGCGTGCGGCGGCGTTCGCGTTCCACTGTGCCTCCCGGCTGGATCATTCTGTTCTTCTATCCTAGCCCGGTTTTACGCCGCATTGCAGCCCGTTGCCCAGAGCGGTACTGGCAATTTGTGCAGCCTTACCCGCTACCGGCGTACCCTCGCGTTTCACTGCGCCCACTCTTTTCGGCTACAATTCCTTCTTCCCTCCATTGCCCTGGGGGACTTTGAGGTGGTCGAATGAGTGGTGTGTCTCGTCGTTTACGAGTGGATTTGGCATGCGCGAGTGGCAGGAGCCTGATCTGGTGCGTCGCCTCGTTGTTCCTGCTGGCATTTTGCATCGTACTTCCCGCCGCGGCACAGCAGCGCCGCGAGCGCGAGCCCAATTCCGTCTATGCCGAACGCCGCGCCAAACTCGCTTCCAACATGGACGGCCCCATCGTCCTGCTCGGCTTGAGCGGGCGCGAGGAAGACGCGCAAACCTACATTTTCGCTCAGGATGAAAACTTCTATTACCTCACCGGCCACAATGAGGAGGGCGCCGCGGTGGTCCTCCTGCCTCCCGCGGGCAGCAGTGCCAAAAAAGACGATTGGCAAGATATCCACGCGCGTGGTTTGCTGGCGGGAATCTACACGGATGTCGGACCCAACAC
>CAYOOS010000483.1:0-3707 GCA_964405585.1 uncultured Acidobacteriaceae bacterium
ACCCTTCGCTTTCTCCTGCCCTGCAATATCCAGGCAGCCTCTCGTCGCCGACTCCCAGCCTCGAAGAACTCGATCGTCGCAACGCCCGCCTCGACACCGCACTGGGCTCACGATCTTCCTCTGCTAAGCACAGGTATCCGCAGCATCAAGACCCCGACTGGAAAATCATCAATGGCCGATGATCGCAACAGTTGTGAATACGGCAGGCGCTACAACGGCGCCGCCGAAACAACGGGGCGAGCCGGGCGGAAATTCCCCGTACGCGAGGCTCTTCGTCTGCGTTCGGCGCCACCCTCCCGCTTCTCCGCGATTGTCCTCTTGACTCATCAACACGCTGCAGCAATTCAAGACGGCGCAAGTGTGCAGTTTTGGACAGTTGCACTGTGCCGGATTCGTGTTGCGGCATTTCTAAAGTTGTGCCACGATTGCTGTGGTTCCCCGGCTTCGCTCCCGCCCGCGAATCTGGTCGCGGTTTTGGCCGGTACAATGCGAAAAACACTTCATCTCTATCTCGTTAAGCCTTCCCAATATGATGATGACGGTTATGTGGTGCGCCATTTCCGCGGCGTTCTACCCAGCAACACGCTCGCGTGCCTTGCCGGGCTGACCGAAGATGTGGTCAAGCAAAACCGCCTGGGCGATTCCTGGAACATTAAAGTCCACTTGTTCGATGAGACGGTAGACAAGATCCCCGTCAAGCGCATCTGCCGTTCCGAGCATTGGGGGCTCGCGAAAACCATCGTCTGCCTCGTCGGCGTCCAAACGAATCAGTTTCCCCGCGCATGTGATCTTGCGTACACCTTCCGGCGCGCTGGACTCAGCGTCCTGATCGGCGGTTTTCACGTCAGCGGCTACCTCGCTCTGCTCCCGGACATTCCTGCGGACATTCAGCAACTCATGGATGCCGGCATCACGATCGTCAAAGGGGAGGTCGAAGAAACCTGGGGCGACTTGCTGGACGATGCCGTCAACGGCCGATTGAAGCCCATGTACGATTTTCTGAACCAGAAGCCCGATCTCTACACCAAGCCCATCCCCGCCATTCGCCGGAAATACTTGCGCAAGTTTGCCGCCTCCAATTTCGGCACGCTCGATTGCGGCCGCGGCTGCCCGTTTGAATGTACCTTCTGCACCATCATTAATGTGCAGGGCCGCAAAATGCGCTTCCGTTCCGCGGACCACATCGCGGAATCCATTCGCCGCAATTACCACGAGAACGGCATCACCTTCTATTTTTTCACCGACGACAACTTTGCACGCAACAAAAATTGGGAGGCTATCTTCGACGTCCTGATACGCCTGCGCACCGACGAAAAAATCCCCGTGCGATTCATGATGCAGGTGGATGTGCTCTCCTGGAAGATTAAAAACTTTGTCGCCAAGGCCCACCAGGCCGGCTGCCTCAACGTCTTCATCGGCATGGAGAGCGTGGATCCCGGCAACCTCGCTGCCGCCGGGAAGAAACAGAATCAGGTCAGCGAATACCGCCAGCTCATCCAGTCTTACCATGATTCGGAAATCTCCACGCACGTCGGCTATATCATTGGCTTCCCTTTTGACACCGTCGAATCCATCCGCCGCGACCTGAAATTCCTCATGAATGAGGTTCGTCCGGATCACGCCTCGTTCTTCATCCTCATGCCTCTGCCCGGCTCCATGGATCACCTCAACATGCTGCGCCGCGGTGAGTGGATGCACCCGGACTTCAATCTGTACGATTCCCAGCACGAACTGACGCATCATCCTTATCTGAAAGACGGCGCCTGGAAGCAAAGCTACTTCGAGGCTTGGCGCACCTTCTACAGCCTCGAAAATATGAAAGCGATCTTGCAACGCTCCCCGCGCAGCATGTACTGGAACAATTTCCTGCGCTTCATCTGGTACAAGAATTCTATTCAGACCGAAGGTCGTCACCCCATGATGTGCGGCTATCTGCGCCTCAAAGGCCGTACCGCGCGCCGTCCCGGTTTCCCGGTGCTTTCCCGCTGGGATTACTACCCCGCGCGGGTCAAAGAAATTTTCCGGGATCTCAAGGGAATGGTCAGCGTTCTGGCCGAGATGGAAGAACTCTGGCTCCAGACCCGCCATCCCTCCGAAGCAGAGCGCCGCGTCGTCGAAGAAATCGCCGAACTTCGCGCAAAGTATGGCCAGCTCAAGATCAAGGATTTGCAGGCAGCCTTTCAGCGCGCCAAGGAACACTTCCCCACGCTCCACGTGCCCTCAAAAGTTACCCTCTTCTGGGCCAAGTGGAGCCCCCTGCTGGCTTCCCATCGCGTCTATACCCGCGCCGATCTCGATGCATTCTGGAACACGGTCCAAGCTCGCTGGACGGAACGCCGCATCTTGGACATTCCTCTCTTCATGGTCCCTCTGAATTTCTTTCGCGACGCCCAACTCTCCGTACTCTTCCTGTTCCATATGAGCCGCTCCCTCTAGCCCGCTGGCGCGTTCTCAACGCATCCTCGTCGGCGCATCGAAGGGCGGTTTCCTGTCGAGGTCTGGGAGCGATGGTGACGCACAGGCCTCAGACCCAAATCGGAAATCCCGAATCAAACTGACATTCCATCCGTAGGACTCATCGTATCATCCACGTCAGCAACTACATTGTTTTCATCATTCACGAAGCACGGTGACGGTTGCCACCGCCTGGAATTCGCCGTGCTCTAGGCCAGCCAGATCGCGGCTCGAGTGTAGTTCGTGTGGGTGGAGGGGTGATGAATGGTGTTCAGCGGCTGAAGCCCAAGATAGTGTTTCTTCTCGGTCTCCCCTGTTTTCTAGCGGCGGCAATGGTGGCGCTTGGCGGAGTTCCACGGGGACACACTTCAGGAAACAACACAAATCAAGAGAGCTATTCGCGCCCGACCGATCCCGCGCTCTACGTCGGCTCCGAGACGTGCAAGACCTGCCACGAAGATCTCCCTGTCAAAGGATTCTTCAAGAGCTTCGAGGATTCCCCGCACTTTGCCACCACTTTGGATATGAAGAAGGGCCCCGAGTGGCGCGGCTGCGAAGCTTGCCACGGTCCCGGGAAGGCTCACGTCGACGGCGGCGGAGACAAGACCAAAATATTTACCTTCAAAGGTGCATCGGCACAGGAGATTAGTTCCCGCTGCCTCGACTGCCATGCCGGCGGCACGCAGCACATGAGCGCCATCAATTCGGTGCACTTGCGGAACGACGTCAGTTGCATCTCCTGCCATTCGCCGCACCATGCCAAGGAATCGCAGTTTTTGCTTGTAAAGTCCCAGCCCGAGCTTTGCTTCTCATGCCATCTCCAGCAAAAAGCACAGTTCGACATGCCGTTCCATCATCGCGTGAATGAAGGATTGGTGCAGTGCGGCGATTGCCACAACGTGCACGGCACGGTGAAACCGAAACAGGTGCGGACTTCCTCCACGCAGGATGCGGTCTGCTTCAAGTGTCACACGGACAAGCAGGGGCCTTTTGTGTACGAGCATGCTCCCGTGAAGGTTGATGGATGCCAGTCGTGCCATCTGCCACACGGCGGGCCGAATCCGCACATGCTGAAAGTCAGCAACGTCAACTTGCTTTGCCTGCAGTGCCACACCACTTCGACGTTCAGCTCCGCGCCGGGGGCTCCCTCGTTCCATAACCAGGCGAGCTTTTTCCAGTCGTGCGTGTTGTGTCACTCGCAAATTCACGGCTCCAACTTCGATGCGACCTTCTTCAAATAGGAGCCGCCATGA
>CAYOOS010000484.1:0-3705 GCA_964405585.1 uncultured Acidobacteriaceae bacterium
GGGTATATCCGCAAATTTCAAATGTGCCGCATTTGCTTCCGCGGCATGGCGCTCAAGGGAGAGATCCCTGGAGTCGTGAAAGCCAGCTGGTAGGAGAACTATGCAGACGGATCCGATTGCCGATTTTCTGACGCGTTTACGCAACGCCACGGCGGCCAAGCATCAGCGCGTGGACGTTCCCATCTCCAAGTTGAAGACGGAGATTGCCCGCATCCTGAAGGAAGAGGGTTACATCTCGACCTACAAGATGGTGGACGAAAACAAGTCGCACAAAACCCTGCGCGTGTTCCTGAAGTACACGCCGGACCGGCGCAGCGTCATCACCGGGATGAAGCGCATCTCCAAGCCGGGGCAGCGCTGCTACCTGGGCGCCGACGACATCAAGCCGGTTGTGGGCGGGTTGGGTATCAGCATCCTGACCACGCCAAAAGGTTTGATGACAGGGCGTGCGGCGCGCAAGGCCAAGATGGGCGGCGAGATACTTTGCGAAGTGTGGTAGCGACAGTTTTGAGTTGTAAGTTTTGAGTAGGAAGTAAGGAAAGAAATGGAACGCAGCGTCGCGAGACGCACGTTGCCGGGAGCTGTGGTTCTTACTTAGAACTTATAACTAAGAACTTAGGACTCGCCGCAACGCAGCAGAGATTAAGAGAAGGAAACAGAGCAATGTCACGTATTGGTCGCAAACCGATTCCAGTGCCGGCCGGTGTGAAGATAAATACCGGCGGCGGCAAAGTGGAAGTGCAGGGCCCCAAGGGCAAACTCCTCGTGCTTGTGCCGAAGCAGATCAAGCTCGAGCAGAAGGACGGAGTGCTGACGGCGGTTCGCAGCAATGAAGAGGATCGCGCCTTGCACGGCTTGGCGCGCGCGCTTCTCGCTAACGCCGTTCATGGTGTCACCCAGGGTTTCAAGAAGGATCTTGATATCGTGGGCGTCGGCTACCGCGCTGAACTGAAGGGCAAGATGGTGGCCTTCGCGCTGGGCAAGTCTCACCCCATCGAGTTCGCCATTCCCGAGGGCATTCAAATTGCCATCGAGAAGCAGACGCACATCGTGGTGACTGGCGCGGACAAGGCGCAAGTCGGTCAGGTGGCCGCGGACATTCGCTCGCTGCGTCCGCCCGATCCCTACAAGCAGAAGGGCATTCGCATCACCGGCGAGCGGTTGAAGAAGAAGGCAGGCAAGGCCGGCGCGAAAGCAGGGGCAGCGTAAGGAGTTTTGAGTTTTCAGTTTTAAGTTGTCAGTAAGGCAAGGATTGTTCGGGGATTTTGGATTTCGGGCTTGGTAACGAGTCAAAGAGTTTTAAGTTATTAGTTTTAAGTTGTAAGTAAAGCGGGATTGCGTGGCCCAGCTCCGAAGGTGGGCCGCACAGAAGGAAGAAGGTTTTAAGTTGGTAAGTTCGATTTACTGAAAACTGAGAACTTATAACTTAAAACTGTAAGGGAGAAACGACAGTGGCATCGGCATCCGTTCGCAAGTTGTCCCGGGATGAGCAGCGCCAGCGCGTGCATGCGCGTGTGCGCACAAGGGTGTCCGGCACGCCGGAACGTCCGCGGTTAAGCGTGTATCGTTCCGTCGGACACATCTACGCGCAAGTGATTGACGATCGCAGCAGCCGCACCCTGGTGTCGGCCAGCTCGATCGACAAGGAAGTCAAGAAGGGCCTCAAAGGCGGGGGCAACATCGCCTCGGCCAAAGCCGTCGGCAAGATTATCGCCGAACGCGCCAAGGGGGCGGGAGTGTCAAAGGTGGTGTTCGACCGCGGCGGTTATAAGTATCACGGCCGCGTCAAGGCGCTCGCGGATGCGGCGCGGGAAGCGGGGTTACAGTTCTAATTTATGTCGAAGCAAATTTTGCGAGATAGTTTGGCGGTACGGCGGCTCCTGGATGTGAATCCTTCCGATCTGAAGGATGACGTTGTCGCGATCAACCGCGTTACCAAGGTCGTCAAGGGCGGCAAGAACCTGAGCTTTTCGGCGCTCGTTGTTGTCGGCGATAGCCACGGACACGCCGGCTTCGGAATGGGCAAAGCCCGCGAAGTGCCCATGGCCATCAAAAAGGGCATCGAGCAGGCCAAAAAGAATTTGATCAAGCTGAACATGAAAGGCACCACCATCCCGCACCAGGTCACCGGATGGTATGGCTCGGCGCAGGTGCTGCTGAAGCCTGCTTCGGAAGGCACGGGCGTGATTGCCGGCGGCCCGGTGCGCAAGGTGATGCAGGTTGCGGGAATCACGAATGTGCTCACGAAGTCGTTGGGCACTTCCAACCCGCACAACGTCGTCAAGGCCACGTTTGCGGCGCTATTGAGTCTGAAGGATGTCGGACAAGTGGCGGAAACGCGCTCGAAGACCATCGAAGAAGTGAGCGGGAAGCCGGCCAAGACCGAGAAGGCGGCGGGGGATTAAATCATGGCAGGCGAAAAGAAGGGCGCGAAGAGCGCCGCAACGGTAAAGATCAAGTGGGTGCGCAGCTTCATCAGTTGCACCGATGACATGCGCGCGACAATTCGAGGGCTGGGCTTGCGCCGGATGCATCAGGTGGTCGAGCGGGAAAATTCGCCGGCCATTCAAGGGATGATTCACAAGGTGCGGCACCTCGTGGAAGTGGTGGAGTAATTCATGGCTGACAAGGGCAAGAAGGAACACAACACGGTTTCCCTTTCCACGCTGGGACCGGCCAAGGGCTCGCGCAAGAAGCATGTGCGCGTCGGCCGCGGCATCGGCACCAAGCTGGGAAGAACTTCCGGCAAGGGCAACAAGGGCCAGAAGTCGCGGCGCGGCTATTCGCGGCGGCGCGGTTTTGAAGGTGGCCAGATGCCGTTGCACCGCCGCATCCCGAAGCGTGGATTTCACAATCCGTTCGGGGTGACGTATTCCATCATTAACCTGGAAGAACTGAACGTGTTTCCTGCGGGCGAGACAGTGACGCCGGAACTGCTGCGTGCGCACGGGTTCGTGCGGCGCGCCACGGATCCCATAAAAGTCTTGGGTGATGGCGAGCTGAAGACCAAGCTCACCATTCACGCTCATGCATTCAGCGCCACAGCCAAGGATAAGATCACCAAGGCCGGCGGCACGTTTGAGGTGGTAGCGTAATCGGGTTTCCCGAGGAATCGGTATGAATCGTTTCTTAAACGCATTCGCGAATCTGTTCCGGATTGAGGACTTGCGCAACCGGCTGTTCTTCACGCTTGGACTGCTGGCGGTTTACCGCATTGGCGCGCACATTCCGACGCCGGGCATTAACACCAGCGTGCTGGAGGATCTCTTCAAGCAGTCGGCGGGTTCCGTGCTCGGCATCTTCGATCTGTTCAGCGGCGGCAACTTCCGCCGGTTGACCATTTTCGCGCTGGGCATCATGCCCTACATCACCTCGTCCATCATCCTGCAGTTGATGACCGTGGTGTTTCCGTACCTGGAGCGCTTGCAGAAGGAAGGCGAGCTGGGCCGCCGCAAGATTACGCAGTACACGCGGTATTTGACGATTGCTTTGAGCATCATCCAGTCGTCCACGATCGCCACAACGTTGCAATCGCAAGCTATCGGCGGGCAGGGCCTGGTGTATCACCCGGGCTGGGGCTTCACGATGATGACGATCCTCACGCTCACAACGGGTTCGGCGTTCATCATGTGGCTGGGCGAGCAGATCAGCGAACGCGGCATCGGGAATGGCATGTCGCTGATCATCTTTGTGGGCATCGTGGTG
>CAYOOS010000485.1:0-3702 GCA_964405585.1 uncultured Acidobacteriaceae bacterium
GCGCCTGCAAACTTTTCAAATTGCCACTTGGGGATTTTCACCACAACGTAATCAATGGTGGGCTCAAAGCACGCAGGCGTTTTCTTGGTGATGTCGTTGGGGATTTCGTCCAGTGACATTCCCACCGCCAGGCGGGCGGCGATTTTTGCAATGGGAAAGCCCGTGGCTTTGCTGGCCAACGCGGAACTGCGGGAAACGCGCGGATTCATCTCAATCACCACCATGCGCCCGTTTTCAGGATTGATGGCGAACTGCACGTTGGACCCGCCGGTTTCCACGCCAACTTCGCGGATAATCGCGGCGGCGGCATCGCGCATGCGCTGGTATTCCTTGTCGGTCAGCGTTTGCGCTGGAGCCACGGTGATGGAATCGCCGGTGTGTACACCCATGGGATCGAAGTTTTCAATCGAGCAGATAACCACGAAGTTGTCGCGGAAATCGCGCATCACTTCCAATTCGTACTCTTTCCAGCCGAGCACGGATTCTTCCACTAAAGCTTCGTGCACCGGGCTCATATCCAGGGCGTGCGCGATGGCTTCGGCAAATTCCTCCTTATTGTATGCAATCGAGCCGCCCGTGCCGCCCAGCGTGAATGACGGCCGGATCACCAGAGGAAAGCCCAACTGATCGCAGAGCCGCAGAGCATCCTGTGCGTTATTGACCAGCGCAGAGGCGGGCACTTCGAGGCCGATTTTGCGGCAAGCATCTTTGAACCACAGGCGATCTTCGGCAACTTTGATGGCGCGCAGCGATGCGCCGATCATTTCGACGTGGTATTTTTCGAGGATGCCGCCTTCCGCAAGCTCCACGGCAAGATTTAGAGCTGTTTGTCCGCCAACGGTTGGCAATAGCGCATCAGGCTTTTCTTTGATCAGGATTTCTTCGAGATATTCTTTCGTGAGCGGCTCGATGTATGTGCGGTTGGCGAGTTCGGGGTCCGTCATGATCGTGGCGGGATTGGAATTCACCAGCACGATTTCGTAGCCCTCGGCCCGCAGCGCCTTGCACGCCTGCGCGCCGGAGTAGTCAAATTCGCAGGCCTGGCCGATGACGATCGGGCCGGAGCCGATGATCAGAATCTTCTGGATGTCTTTGCGTTTAGGCATCGTCCCTCAAGGTCATTTTTCTCGCCACGCAACTCCCATTCCGCCGGTCACCACTTCACACCGTGGCGGTTTAACACGCTTTCAGCCATTTCTCTCTGGTTCAACAGAATGGCATAAATTCCTGTGTAGTGATCCCTCTGCTTCCACTCGATTACTTTTCGCGCGCGCTCGGTTCCCACTAGTTCTTCCATGGCTTGCCATTCCAGCATGCACACGGCGATATGAAAGTAACTGCTGCGAAGTTCGCCGTCGCCTTCCGGGGTGCGATAGTCCAGGTTCGGAAAGGTGCGCTGCAGGTCTTCAAATAACGCGGGATTGTCTGCGCGGTGCCGCTCCATCAGCCACCAGTGCCCTTGCTCGTGGACGTAAGCGGAAAGAGCGAGATCGTCGTTATCTAAAAAGCGCAGGTTCAGTGTAAGCACAGGTGAGGAATGATTGATGGCGCCGCGTTCGATCACGATGTCGCGCGTAATCGTGTATTTTTTCAGGTCGTATTGTTTGGCCAGGCGCTCCATCTGCTGCTTACGCTGTTCCTCAAGGGGCCCACCGTGCGCGGTTCTGATGTTCAGCTTCGGCGTTTCCGCCAACAACACCGATGCCACGAGCATCATGGTGACAGGGGGCAGAACTTTCTTTATCCCCGCACGGAGCGGCGTATGCGATTGGCAATTCATGGTTAGGGCCGCGAGCTCCCCGGATGCGCGAATTCCTTCATCATGTCCGTAAACTGCGTGAACAAATAGTGCGAATCGTGCGGCCCCGGTGAGGCTTCGGGATGATATTGCACGCTGAAAAGCGGCAGCGTTTTGCTGCGCATGCCTTCGTTGGTGCCGTCGTTCAAGTTGACGTGGGTAATTTCCACTTCGCTGGAGGGCAATGATTCCGGGTCCACGCAGAACCCGTGATTCTGCGCCGTAATTTCCACCTGGCTGGTCAGCAGATTCTTCACCGGATGATTCGAGCCATGGTGGCCGAATTTCAGCTTGAAGGTTTTGCCGCCCAGCGCCAGTCCACACAATTGATGGCCCAGGCAGATTCCAAAAACCGGTACGCGGCCCGCCAGCTTGCGGATGTTATCGATGGCATACGTACAGGGCTCGGGATCACCCGGCCCGTTGGACAGAAACACGCCATCCGGGTGCATGCCAAGCACATCGTCCGCGGAAGTGTTCGCGGGCACGACGTTGACTTCGCAGTGATGATCCACCAGCAAGCGCAGAATGTTCTGCTTGATGCCGTAATCGTAGGCCACCACCCGGAATTTGTATGCGTCGGGGCTCGCTTCAGACTCGCCCATCTGCTCGGCCCACGGAGAAGTGGCCAGCTCGATCGAACCCTTTTGCCACTCGTACGCTTTTTCGCACGTGACGCGGCCCGCCAGCTCCTGCCCGGCCATCAGAGGAAGCTGCTTGGCCTCGTGAATCAACTGGTCGGCCGCCGTGCCATCGGTGGCAACCATGCCACGCAACGCCCCGACCTTGCGAATGTGGCGAACCAGCGCGCGCGTATCAATGTCCCAGATCACGGGCCTGTTGTGGCGGTTCAGCTAAAGCTGCGCGGTTTCAGCGGAGCGCCAGTTGGAAGAAATCTGCGAGAATTCACGAACAATCAGCGATTCGATGTACGGCCGCGAGGATTCCTCGTCATCCAGATTGGCGCCCACGTTGCCAATGTGCGGATACGTCAAGCAAACGATTTGACCGGCATAGCTGGGATCGGTGAAAACTTCCTGATAACCCGTGAGGCTGGTATTGAAAACGACTTCCCCGCCGCGGCGCGTGATGGCGCCGGCAGCGCGGCCGTTAAAGATGCGCCCGTCTTCGAGCGCGAGGATTGCGGGTCGATGCAGTACTTCCGTCGTCAGTGTGTCCTCCGTCGAGCTTCATTTGCCGCTGGCCTCGGTCGTCGACAATGAACCAAAGTGATCCACGGGCCAATAGGCAAATACGGCGCGACCGTAGATGTACTGGCTGGCGACCGGTCCAAACACCCGCGAATCGTTCGAGCTGATACGGTGGTCCCCCATCACGAAGTAGCTGCCCTGGGGCACGCGAACTGGTCCGAAATCGGTGACATCGGCATACTGCGGCGGCACGTAGGGCTCGGGGACGACATGCCCATTGATGTACACCACGCCGCGGCGAATTTCCAGATTTTCCCCCGGCAGAGCCAGTACGCGCTTGATGAAGGACTTCGAGCGGTCCAGCGGGTACCAGAACACTACCACGTCTCCGCGCTCGATGGGCGCAAACCGGTAAACAAATTTGTTGATGAAGATGCGCTCCTGATCGGAGAGGAGAGGCGCCATGCTGGTTCCTTCCACCTTCACTGGCTGGTACAAGAACACAATGATGACCAGGGCCAGACCGATAGCGATGAGCAGGTCGCGGGTCCACACGCGAATTTCGTGCCGCAGGGCCTGATGGCCAAGCGCTGAAGCGACGACGGGCTGAGTCGCGGGATTCTCTGGAGACAATGAAGAATCCGGGGCTGAGGAGTGCTCACCCGTGGACGCAAGGCTCTGATTTTCGTCAGGTTTCAGCATTTTGTGCTGTCTCTCCTTTATAGCACGCCCTCCGCATTGGGCCAATTGCCT
>CAYOOS010000486.1:0-1638 GCA_964405585.1 uncultured Acidobacteriaceae bacterium
ATATCTTTATTCGATTTGCCCCCTGCCAACATCTGCAAAATCTCCCGCTCCCGGGGGGTGAGCAGCTCATAGCTATCTTCGGCTCCTCGCTTTTTCATTTCCCGCACATAATCTTCAACCAGGATATTGCTGATTTCGGGGCTGAAAAAAGCCTTTCCTTCACTCACAGCCCTAATAGCCTCAATGAGGTCATTTTCCGCAGAGTCTTTCAAGACATAGCCCTTGGCTCCTGCCTTGAGGGCTCGCAAGACGTAGCCCTCGTCCGAGTGCATGCTCAAAATTACAATCGCCGTTTGCGGGAGTGAAGCGCTGATTCGTTGTGCGGCCTCGATGCCGCTCATGTTGGGCATGGCGATATCCAGAACGACGACGTCCGGTTTTGCGGCCTCCGCCCGCTCCACCGCCAGTCGGCCGTCCGCGGCTTCACCGACCACCTCGAATCCCGGCTGCCTCTCCAGCAGGAGCCGCAAACCTCGGCGCATAATGTTGTGATCATCCGCTAAGAGAATCCGAATCTTTTTCGTTTCCACGCGCGTCTCGGCTCCCTTCGCTATTATTGAACGGCAATTCTATCGCCACAATCGTTCCGCTTCCCGGCGCGGAATGTATCTTGCATTTGCCCCCTAACATGGCAACCCGCTCCTCAATTCCGAGCAACCCCAGTCCCTTTGTCTGCCCTACATCGAAACCCTGGCCGTCGTCCTGAATGGAAAGTGACAACTGGTTCGATTCCTGCTGAACTCTTATACGAACCTTTGTGGCACGAGCGTGACGGGAACAATTGTGCAGCGCTTCCTGGACTACACGGTAGATGCAGGTTTTGTATTCGTCGGAGAGGTTCTCCGATGCAAGCTCTGTCGCGACGCTCACATCCATAGAGGTGCGCTTGGATACTTCACGGGCTTGCCATTGCAGAGCCGGAACAAGGCCAAGATCATCCAGCATGGACGGTCGAAGAAGAAGAGCCATGTTTCGAACCACTCGCACCGAGTTTTCCACTAAGTTTTTGACTGTTTCGACATGATCGCGTGATTGTTCATCGGTTTGAACGGCAGCTTCTGCCGACAAATTACGCAGCTCCACAAGAACTGCCGACAACGCTTGGCCCACTTCATCGTGCAGCTCGCGAGAGAGTACACGCCGCTCATTCTCTTGCGCGTGCACAAGCCGGGCGGAAAGATCCCTGAGTTCCCTTCGTGCTTCGACAACTTCGTGGTACTGACCGTGCGCTTGGGCTTCCAATCTCAGAATCTTCCAAGTGCTGAATAATGCCATCGCCGACCCTAGCAGAAACGTTGCCAGAAGAATGATGGCCATCTGGCTTTGGAATTCTGACAAGAGGGAATCCACCCTGTGGTTGCCGGCATTCAACTGCTGTTCGTTGATATACCCGATACGGTCGGCGATCGCAAGCATCGCCGCGCGGCGAGGGAAGATCTCATCCCGGAGGAAAACGTATCCCTGGCGTCGTCGCTGGTCGGTGTCCCATTGGAACGTCGGGGCAAGGATCTGCCAATAACGGGAGAGCCCCGCCGACAGCTCGGTATAGTATTGGGTCTGGTCCGGCTCATGTTGGCGCCCGAACGATTGCAGCGAGGAATCCATTTGACGGTGCACTTCTTCAAGGCTTGCTAGGTG
>CAYOOS010000486.1:1648-3701 GCA_964405585.1 uncultured Acidobacteriaceae bacterium
GTACGGCGGGGCAACGTTAGTGCAATTAAGGGTTTTGCCCGGCGTAATGTAGGGTTTGGTATTGGTATTGGTCGGCCCGTTGTTGTTGGCAAACGTTTTCAGTGCAGCGTCCATTTGCCGGTGAACTTCCTCGAGGCTCGCTCGGTATGTCTCTGCCCGCGCGGGTTCGGGCTCCAGTAAATAGTCACGAATATAGGTTCCGGAAAGGTAAAGCTGGGATCGTATGTCATTGAGCGCATGATTCTGCGAAAGGAACAGCCTTCGGATCTGGTTGTCGCTTCGTCTGATTTTCTGGAGAACTCCTATGCCGTAGATTCCCGCGACAGCCATAATTGCCAGAAGGCCGCCAAACCCAGCCATAAGGGCAAAACGTGTACTCAACAGAAGTCGATCCGAACCGCGTCCGTCAACAATACTCATCGCTTTCTCTCGAGTGCGGGCTATCCTTGCCCGCTGGTTAGGCTGTACAGCAGGATTGCAAGGACCATTAGCGTTACCACGACGTATAGCCGGTCGCGCTGGATGGCAAATGCTGCAACCGAAAAGGCCACCCGTGCAACCGGAGTCGCGATCAGAAGTAGCAGGCCCAATTGGATAATACCGCGTCCTTGCAAGGCTAGAGCGTCTCTCACTATTCCTGATAACGTTCGCAAGTCCGTAGGTTCACCCACGAATACGTGGTATTGCGGCGCCGAGAGCCCGTGGCGAGTCAGGTAAATAGCTCCGCCGAGAAGGACAACCGCCGATGCCACTATCACACCTGTCTGCAGCAGGTTCCCGATCAATTCTTCAACGTATTGGTCCGTCCATTTCTGCATAGAATTCGCCCCTAGAGCCTCCCCGTCAGTCCGTGGTAAATCATTTCCATCGCCATAATGCCAATCACGAGGCCGAAGACGATTCGCAACCAGCGTGTTTTGGCGTGAGTCAAAACCCGCGCCCCAACCAGGGAGCCAACGACCACTCCCAGCATCACGGGCATTGCCAGGCCGGGATCAATGTATCCGCGGCCGAGGTAAATGCCGGCACTTGCGGCAGCCGTTACACCGATCATAAAGTTGCTGGTGGTGGTCGAGACCTTGAAGGGAATGTCCATGGCCTGATCCATCGCAATGACCTTAACGGCTCCGGACCCAATCCCCAACAAACCCGAAAGAACGCCAGCTCCAAACATCAAACTGAAACCGGCGGGCACATGCTGAACGTTGTAGGCCTTTGGACCATCCGACGTGGGATAGCTTCCATTCATTCTCAGACGTGTAGCAAGAGAATCTGGACGATGATCATCAGATAGCTCGTTTCGTGGCCGGCTGGAGGCGTATGCGGAATAGAGCAGAACAAGTCCGAAGATGAGGGAAATAACGCCCGTCGAGATTCTGGCAGCGAGCACCGCACCCGCGATAGCACCCAAGGTGGTTGCAATCTCCAGAAACATTCCAATTCGGATGTTGGAAAAACCCTCTCGGACATACGCAGCGGCGGCGCCAGAGGACGTGGCGATCACCGAGACGAGCGTGGCGCCAATGGCGTAGCGGATATCGACTCCGAGCGCCAACGTGAGCAGAGGAGTGATGATGATCCCTCCACCCAAACCTGTTAGCGATCCGACGAATCCAGCCAAAAGCGACGCCACCGAGACTACGGCAGTAAATTCAACAATGTTCAAGTGGTCCCTCACCCTGCATGGAGATGCTCTTGTCCTCAAAACCCAGAGGAGGGCGAACCTACCCGCATGGACGTTCCTTTGTGGGATTTATGGGTATGCCATGACCCAATACCTCCGTCCAGGATGTAAACTCCGTCTATTCCAGCGGTGAGGAGGGTCTGCTCGACTGTGGTGCTGAAGCGATCGACCTCGCCTTCGTTGCAAAAGACAACTCGGCTTCCTGGTGTATCCAACAGAGTAGGCGCGCCAATTGTGCAATTGGTATGTTTAAAGATCCGGGAATGCTGTTGCCATTCGCCCCCTTGGTAGTGTCGGAGCGTAAGTCGATGATCAGGAGGTTTGACTGGTGCATTTCCCACTCGCTCAACAATGCTATTGAGATCCTTA
>CAYOOS010000487.1:0-3698 GCA_964405585.1 uncultured Acidobacteriaceae bacterium
CAGCGACCTTCAGCAAGCCGCTGCCGGCCTTAAGCCTGCTCCGCTCCCTCCGCCACCTGCTCCGGCCGCCAAGAAGAAATGACTGCCACTAATCCGGGGCCGCCAGTTGGATGTTTTTCTTCGTTGCGTCCAAATCCCTACTTTAAAAAAGTAAGGTTTTGCATTAGAATCCGTTTCTGATTCCCGCGTATCCCCACTCATTCCGAGGAGCACAGGCCATGGCCATTGCCAGCATCAATCCGGCGACCGGCGAAGTCATCCGGAAATTCGAGGCGCTGAGCGACGCCGAGGTTGACGGCAAAATTGCGAAAGCGTCCGCTGCATTTCACGGTTTTCGCAAAACGCCCATGGCCGATCGTGCCCGTTGGATGATCAAGGCCGCGGAAATCCTGGAATCTGAAAAAGAAGCCATCGGCCGCCTGATGACCCTCGAGATGGGCAAGACACTCGCCTCCGCCATCGCCGAAACCGAAAAATGCGCGTCCACCTGTCGCTACTACGCCGAACACGCGCCGCAATTTGTTGCGGACGAGCCCATCGCAACATCCGCCGCAAAAAGTTTCATCCGTTACGAACCCATTGGCATCGTCCTTGCCGTCATGCCCTGGAACTTCCCTTTCTGGCAGGTGTTCCGGTTCGTTGCGCCGGGCTTGATGGCAGGAAATGTGGGCCTGCTGAAGCACGCGTCCAACGTTCCGCAATGCGCGCTGAAAATCGAGGAGATCGTGCGCCGCGCGGGTTTTCCCGCGGATGTTTTCCAAACGCTGTTGATCGGCGCATCTCAGGTGGACCGCATCCTGAATGATCCGCGCATCGCTGCCGCCACGCTTACCGGCAGCGAGCAAGCCGGCATACAGGTTGGCATCTCCGCCGCCAAGCGCATCAAGAAAGTTGTGCTGGAGCTTGGCGGCAGCGATCCCTTCATCGTGATGCCTAGCGCCAACATCACGGAAGCCGCTGCTACCGCGGTGAAAGCACGGGTCATTAATAACGGGCAATCCTGCATCGCCGCCAAACGGTTCATCGTTCACGAGAAAATTGCCGAGCAATTCGAGAAGGAATTCGTCAGCCGCATGCAAGCCCTGAAGCTTGGCGATCCCTTCGAACCCAAAACGGATGTTGGTCCGCTGGCCACACCGGACGCCGTCAAGGACATTGATGCCGATGTCCAGAAAAGTATTCAGGCGGGCGCAAAACTACTGACGGGCGGGAAGCCCGTTGTCGGTCCCGGCAATTTCTATCAGCCCACGGTTCTGACCAACATTCCCAAGGATTCCCCGGCCTATCGCGAAGAACTGTTTGGCCCGGTCGCGTGCGTGTTCCGAGCGAAAACGATTGACGAAGCCATCGCCATTGCCAACGACGTGCGTTTCGGGCTCGGCGCCAGCGCCTGGACCAACGACCCCGCCGAGCGGGAACTCTTCATCAACGAACTGGAAGCGGGCATGGTGTTCATCAACCAGATGGTGGTCTCCGATCCGCGCGTTCCGTTTGGCGGCGTCAAAGCTTCCGGGCACGGCCGCGAGCTGGGGCCTTATGGCATACGCGAGTTCACCAACATCAAGACGGTATGGGTTCGCGAGGAAGGAAAGTAGCGTTCGCCTCTTCAGCCGGAAGGAATTTCGCTCGTTTCCGCATGGTACCGCTCCGATTGACGAGCATGCGCGCGAAGTAGCATGATTCTGCCTCAGGCTTTTTCGGGGCGGCGCCGGTATCGGATGTTCCACGCCCTCGCGCATGGGGTTGTTTTTCACTGGTGGCAATTAAGCCCATGCGATTTTGCTGTCTTCATTTCTCAAGGGAGTGAGTGCCGTGCCAAAGACCGTTGCGAAGAAGCATACCGAAGCCAAGCCCCACGCCAAGAAGCACGGCCTGACCGAAGCGCAGATTGCCGTTCATTGGAAGGAGGAAGCCTATATCCGGCCTCCCGCGCGTTTTATTGCGCAAGCTAATCTGAACGACAATTACGCGCTGGAACGCTTCAGCGAGAAAAATTTCCCGGAATGCTTCCGCGAATACGCCGAACTCCTTCACTGGGATCAATATTGGCACACGACGCTGGACACCAATCATCCGCCATTCTGGAAGTGGTTCGTCGGTGGGCGCTTGAACGTCTGCTATAACTGCGTGGACCGCCATTTGGTCAAATACAAAAATAAAGCCGCGCTGATCTTCGTGCCAGAGCCGGAAGACGAAAACCACATCGTCATCACCTACCAGGAGCTGTACCGGCGCGTCAATGAAGTTGTCGCCGTGCTGCAAGGGTTCGCCGGTCTTCAGAAGGGCGATCGCGTCACGATTCACATGCCAATGATTCCGGAGTTGCCCATCACCATGCTGGCGTGCGCGCGCCTGGGCATTATTCATTCCGTGGTTTTTGGCGGCTTTAGCGGAGAGGCTTGCGGCATGCGCGCCGCCGATTCCGGCAGCCGCGTGCTGATCTACGTTGATGGCTATCACCGCAATGGTCGCTGGGTGGACCACAAAGCCAGCGCCGATATCGCCGTGGAAACCGCCAAAAAAGAAGGCCAGGTCATTGATAAGGTGCTGGTGTGGAAACGCTATCACCACAAGTACACTTCCGACGCGCCCATGGTTATGGAGCGCGACTTTTTTATCGATGACATTTTGAAGGATTACCGCAACGCCGTTGTCCCGCCCGTTTCCATGGATGCGGAAGATCCGTTGTTCCTGATGTACACCAGCGGAACAACGGGGAAGCCGAAGGGCTGCCAACATCGCACCGGAGGCTATCTCGCTTATGTGACCGGAACGGCCAAGTATTACCAGGACATTCATCCGGAGGACGTGTACTGGTGCATGGCGGATATCGGTTGGATCACCGGACATTCTTACATCGTCTATGGCCCGCTCGCTCTCGCCGCCACTAACGTTATCTATGAAGGCGTACCGCAATTCCCCGATGCTGGACGCCCCTGGCGCATTGCGGAACGACTTGATGTGAACATCTTCCACACTTCGCCCACGGCGATTCGCATGCTTCGCAAAGCGGGTGCCGAGGAGCCGAAGAAACACAATTACCGCTTCAAGCACATGACTACGGTCGGCGAGCCGATCGAGCCGGAAGTTTGGCGCTGGTATCACGAAGTGGTGGGTAAGGGCGAAGCCGTGATCGTGGACACCTGGTGGCAGACGGAGACGGGGGGGTTCCTGTGTTCCACAAAGCCTGCGCTCGATCCCATGAAGCCGGGCAGCGCGGGTCCCGCGTGCCTGGGGATTTATCCGGTCATTTGGGACGAAGAAGGCAAGGAAGTCGTCACCGCGGACCACGCGGCCGGAAATATCTGCATACGAAATCCCTGGCCGGGGATTATGCAGACCGTGTGGGGTGATCCGCACCGTTTCGTCAATCAGTACTACAAAAAGTACAACAAGAATCCGCAGAGCAAGGATTGGCGCGACTGGCCCTACTATGCTGCCGACGGGGCCGTGCTTCCTCCCGACGGCTACTACCGCATCCTTGGCCGCGTGGATGACGTCATCAACGTTGCCGGCCATCGCTTGGGCACGAAAGAACTCGAGTCCGCATGCCTGACGATTCAGGAAATCGCCGAAGCTGCCGTCGTTCCGGTGGTGGATGAAGTGAAGGGCCGCGTCCCAGAAATCTATATTTCACTGAAGCCGGGAGTACTCCCCAAGAAGGCCATCATCGAGAAGGTCACCGCCACGATCGAAAC
>CAYOOS010000488.1:0-3681 GCA_964405585.1 uncultured Acidobacteriaceae bacterium
GAAATTGGTTTCTGGTCAGGCCCCGGCGCGAATCCAGACTCAGCGGACTACGGCCCTTCGATCATCAAATATCTGGAAGGCCGCGGAATCAGTTGGCTCGCCTGGGTCTACGACCCCGAATGGGACCCCTCCCTAATCTCTTCCTGGGATACCTACGCCCCCACCGATAGCGGAAAGTTTTTCTTCAGCGCCATGCAGCCAAAAACTCCCTGAACTCTTGTCGCAAAGACCTCATTGGAGGCCACGGCTTCACAGCTTGCGGAATAAAGCACAATCCCGTCATTCCGAACGGAGTCTGCGGAGTGAGGAATCCCTCTGCGCTGTCCACTCTGCCACTTTTTTTACTTAAAACTGAGAACTGACAACCAAAAGCTCAGATCCCCAGGATCTTCTCGATTCCTTGCAACTCCCCGGCCGAGAACTTCAAGTTGTCCAACGCGGCAACATTCTGCTCAATCTGCTCCACTCGGCTCGCCCCAATCAGCGCACTCGTCATGCGCGCATCTCGCAACACCCACGCCAGTGCCAGTTGCGCCACACTCTGCCCCCGTCCCTGCGCGATTTCGTTCAGCGCCCGCACCTGCCTCAGCCGCCCTTCGCTCACATCGTCTTTCTTCAGAAAAGTGTTGGGCTTCCCAGCGCGTGAGTCGCTCGGAATTCCGTTCAAATACCGATTCGTGAGCAATCCCTGCGCCAGCGGGCAGAACGCGATGCACCCGATTCCTTCCTTCTCCAATACATCGAGCACCCCGCCCTCGATCTCTCTGTCAAACATGGAATATTTCGGCTGGTGAATCAGGCATGATGTCCCCAGCCGCCGCAGCGTTTTCGCCGCAACCTCGGTCTGCGCCGCGTCGTAGCTGGAGATTCCCGCATACAGCGCCTTCCCCGAACGCACCGCTTGATCCAGCGCGCCCATGGTTTCCTCGATCGGCGTCTGCGGGTCCGGCCGGTGCGAATAAAAAATGTCCACATACTCGAGCTTCATCCGCTTCAAGCTCTGGTCCAGGCTGGCCAACAAATATTTCCGCGAGCCCCAATCCCCGTAAGGCCCCGGCCACATATCCCACCCGGCCTTGCTGCTGATAATCAATTCATCGCGATACGCCGCGAAATCACTCTGCAGGATGCGCCCGAAATTCTCCTCCGCCGATCCGTAAGGCGGCCCGTAATTGTTCGCCAAATCGAAATGTGTAATCCCCAAGTCAAACGCGCGGTGCAACATCTTCCGGCAATTCTCAAGCGAATCCACGCCGCCAAAGTTGTGCCAAAGCCCCAGCGAAATCGCCGGCAGCAGCACTCCACTCCGCCCGCACCGCCGGTATTGCATGCTGTCGTACCGCGAGCTTGCAGGCGTGTATGTCATGTCGTTTCCTCTTCAGTTGTAAATAATGAATTGTGAGACCCGCAACGGGCCGCTAGATGATATATGCCATTCCGCGAGGGTCAGCGCAACGTCGCTTTGACGGAAACCGTCTTCGTCCCCGCCGCCGGCAGCGGCACAAGGTTGCCCTGAACCGCCGCCCCATTCACTTCCAGTGCAACCTGGTTCCCGTCTCCGGCCCGCTGCACCTCAATCTGGTATGTCACCCCGCGGAATTTCCGCGAAACCTTAAATCCCTTCCAACTCTTCGGAATCACCGGCGCAATCAACAAACCATCGAACGACGTCCGTATGCCCAGAATCCATTGTGTGATGGCGTAGTAGTTCCACGCCGCAGTTCCGGTAAGCCACGAGTTCTTCGCTTCCCCATGCGTGGCCGCGTCGCGCCCTGCGATCATCTGCGCGTAAACGTATGGCTCGCACCGATGCACTTCGCTGATCTCCTCGCGCGCCGAAGGATTAATCCGCGTGTAGTAGTCGTGCGCCTGGTCTCCATTGCCTACCCGCGTCTCCCCGATCATCACCCACGGATTGTTGTGGCAGAAAATTCCCGCGTTCTCCTTGTATCCCGGCGGATAAGACGAAATCTCTCCGTACTCCAAGTAATACTTCGAGTAAGCCGGCTGCTGCAGCACGATCCCGTGCTTCGTCGCCAGCATCTTCCGCGTGGATTCCAGCGCTCGTGCCGCCAGGCCATCCTCCAGACCCACGCCCGCCAGCGTGCAGAATCCCTGCGTCTCAATGAAGATCTTTCCCTCCGCATTCTCCTTCGATCCAACCTTCCGGCTGAAATCATCGTAAGCGCGGATGAACCACTCGCCATCCCATCCATGCTCCCGGATCGTTTTCTCCATCTTTGTGACTTCGCACAAATACGAACAAGCCTCTTTGCCCAGTCCGCGATGCTTGGCGATGTCCGCGAGCTCTCGTCCGGCTACCAAAAACAATCCGGCAATGAACACGGACTCGGCAACCTTTCCCTCCTTGTTCGTAGTGGTCTGAAAAGACTGCCCCGGCGTATCCGAAAAGCAGTTCAAGTTCAGGCAATCGTTCCAATCCGCTCGCCCGATGAGCGGCAGCCCGTGCGGTCCCAGCCGCTCCAGCGTGTACCGGAAACTCCTCTGCAAATGCTCGTATAGCGGCGTTTCGGATCCAGCCGCATTGTCGTATGGCACCGCCTCATCCAGAATGCCCCAGTCGCCGGTTTCCTTTATATAAGCGCTGACCCCGATGATCAGCCAGTGGGGATCGTCATTAAACCCGCTTCCCACATCATTATTGCCGCGCTTCGTTAGCGGCTGATACTGGTGATAAGCCCCGCCGCTGGGAAGTTGCGTCGCCGCCAGGTCCAGTATCCGTTCCCGCGCGCGCTCCGGCACCATGTGCACAAATCCCAGCAGATCCTGGTTCGAATCGCGAAACCCCAGCCCGCGCCCGATTCCCGATTCGTAAAAGGACGCCGAGCGCGACATGTTGAATGTCGCCATGCACTGGTACGCGTTCCAGATGTTCACCATGCGATTTGTGTGAACGTCCGGCGTATCCACCTGGCACAATCCGAGCAATTCGTTCCAGTAATCAGTAAGCTTCTTAAACGCCGCGTCCGCATTCGCCGCCACGCGATACTTCACGATCACCGCCTTCGCCGATTTCTTGTTGATGATCTGCGAATCCGGCGGATCGAATTTCTCTTCTCGCGGATTCTCCTGATATCCCAGCACAAAAACCACTTGGCGCGATTCGCCAGGTTTCAGCGAAATCTTCACGTGATGTGAACCCACCGGAGCCCAACCATGAGCAACGGAATTGGTTTCATGCCCTCGCTCGACGGCAACAGGATTCTCCCAACCGCGATACGCTCCCAGGAAAGCCTCGCGCTGCGATTCATAACCAGCGAGCTTCTCCGAACACGCGAAATATGCGAAGTGATCCCGCCTCTCGCGGTATTCCGTCTTGTGATAAATGACTCCGTCTTCAATCTCCACTTGCCCGATGCTGAAATTGCGCTGGAAATTCGTCGAATCATCCTGCGCGTCCCACAAACAGAACTCAATCACCGAAAACACGGAAAGCTCCGCAGCCTGCCCGCGATGATTCGTTACCGTCAATTGCCAGATTTCCAGATTCTCGTCCAGCGGCACGAAATAGCGCGTCCGCGCTTCAATCCCCTTATATTTCGATCCGATCGTTGTGTATCCCATCCCATGCCGGCAGGAATACTCTTCCAGCTTGTGCCGTGTCGGTTGCCGCGAGGGTGACCAAAATTCGCCGCTTGCATCATCGCGAAGATAAACGTA
>CAYOOS010000489.1:0-3679 GCA_964405585.1 uncultured Acidobacteriaceae bacterium
CACTCAGCGTGACTATCCTGACCGCGCTCATCTTCGGACTCATACCGGCTCTGCGGGCAGCACGGAAAGATCTAAATGAGCCGCTGCGCGATACTGGAAAAGGTCTAAGCGGGGGCTTCCGTCACGCCAAGCTGCGCAATGCCGTCGTCGTTCTGGAAGTCGCGCTCTCGTTTACTCTTCTCGTAGCCGCAGGCCTTTTGATGCGTAGTTTTGTGGCCCTAAGGGAGGTGCATCTCGGATTCCAACCCGATCACGTCCTCTCGGCGAGGTTGCCGCTCCCCGTGGAACGTTACAAAACGGCAAATCAGATTGCCGCTTTCTACAGCCCCTTGTTGCAGCGCCTGAAAGCGCTCCCTGGCGTTGTCGACGCCACCGAAACCAGCACCCTTCCCCCTTACGGTGGCATCGGCAGCGAAATCGATATCCTCGGCAAAACCCACTCCGAAAAATGGAACGCCATGTTCCAACTTTGCAGCGAAGGCTACTTCCCTGTTCTCAAAATCCAGTTCCTCGATGGCAGGCCCTTCACCGGACAGGAAGTCGATGGCGCGCGCAAGCTCGCCGTCGTCAACCAGACCTTCGCCAAGAAGTATTTACTGGGAGAAAATCCCATCGGCCACCAGATCCGCATCAAGCAACTCTCTGAATTTGAAGACAAGGTACCCGACCCCATGTTCGAGATCATTGGCCTCGTCGCCGATGCCAAAAACCGCGGACTCCAGGATCCTCCCGACCCGGAAATCTGGATACCCTATACCGTCACGGGCTCGGCCTTTCGCGGCATTCTGGTTCGTACCTCGCAAGAACCGCTCTCCATGTTGAACCTCGTCCGCCATGAAGTTTGGGCCACCGACCCCAACGTCGCTCTGACGCTTACAGGCACCTTGGAGGGCTACATCAGCCAGTTTTCCTATGCCGGGCCGCGATTCGGCTTCATGCTCATGATCATTTTTGGCTCGATCAGCTTGATCCTTGTCACCATCGGCGTTTACAGCGTACTCTCCTACACCATCGCGCGGCGCACTCAGGATATCGGTATTCGCATGGCTCTCGGGGCGCAAGGATCCAACGTGGTTGCAATGGTGATCCGCATGGGCCTCCAGCTTGTGGCCATCGGCGTGGGACTTGGGCTGCTGGCCAGCGCCGCTTTGGGGCGCGTCATCGCCACGCAACTCTGGGGTGTGTCGGCTTACGATCCGTGGACCTTGACCTGCGTGCCCGTGGTCTTTTTAATCACCGGATTCCTCGCTTGCTGGATTCCCGCTCGCCGCGCCGCCCGCGTTGATCCCAATATCGCCCTTCGCTACGAGTAGGTGCTGCCAACCATGCGTCCCCTCACACAATCCGAATTTAGCTGCCGGGGAGTAATGGCCTCAGACTTTTTCTTCTCGGCTTCCTGTGGCATTCCCACACAAACCCTGATATCCTCATGTGGTCATCACACAGGAGGCCCAATGAATGACTCCAAACTTGACCTTCTCCAGGGCACCCTCGATCTCATGGTCCTGCAAACCCTTGCGGCCTTGGGTCCCCTTCACGGCTACGGCATTGCCCGTCGCATAGAACAGGTCAGCGGCAATGAGGTTCTCCTCAATCAGGGCACCATCTACGCCTCTCTCGTGCGTCTCCAGCAACGCGGCTGGATCTCCGCCGAATGGGGCACCTCCGACAACAACCGCAAGGCCAAGTTTTATTCCATCACCAAGCGCGGCCGTAAACAGCTCTCCGAAGACGCCGCCTACTGGCAACGCCTCTCCGTCGTGATGAGCCGTGTCTTGGCGATGCCGGAAGAGGAGGCCTAGTCATGATCGATCGCCTCCGCCAACTCTCTCTCCGCTTCGCCTCGCTTTTCCGCCGCGCGCAACTTGATGGCGACCTAGAAGCAGAGATGGCCTCTCACCTCGAACTGGCCACCGAGGAAAACCTCCGCGCAGGCATGCCTCCCGCCGAAGCCCGTCGCCAGGCCCTCATCCATTTCGGCGGCACTCAACAGGCAAAGGAAAACCACCGCGATTCTCGCGGCGTCCCCGTCCTGGAAGTTCTGCTGCAAGATCTGCGGTATACGTTCCGCGCACTTCGCAAAGATCGCGCCTTCACCGCCGTAGCCGTGCTGATCCTTGCCCTCGGTATCGGCGCCAACATCGTCGTCTTTAGCGTCGTCAATACACTCCTTCTTCGCCCCCTGCCTTTTCCACAGTCGCAGCAACTTGCCTGGCTTGCCGGCAACAACGGCGTGGGCGGCCTCTCCGACGTCACGTATCGCATTGATGTCTTCGAGGAATTCCAGCGCAGCAACCGTTCTTTCCAGCAGGTGTCTGCTTTCGTACCCTACTACGCCCTATCTGAGACCAAGCTGATGACCCGCGGCCAGCCCAGGCCCGTCTCTTTTGTTTGGGTGGACGGATCTTTTTTCCCAACCTTGGGCGTTCGACCTGCCCTTGGTCGCTTCTTTACCCACGAGGAGTGCGTCAAGGGCGGCAAGCCCGCAGTGCTTCTCAGTTACTTCTTCTGGCAACGTCAATTTGCCAGTGATCCCTCAATTGTCGGCCAGGCGATCCAACTCGACGATCTCTCCGCAACTGTCGTCGGTGTCCTTCCCGCTTCCTTCGACTTCGGCGCTGTCTTCGCACCTGGCTCAAATATGGATTTCTTCCGTCCCCTGCCTGTGGATCAGTTTCGCACTTGGGGGCACATGCTCTCGATCATTGGTCGCCTTAAACCAGGCGTCACGGTATCTCAGGCGCAGGCGGAAGCGAATATTCTCCTACCGCAACTTCCGGGCTCCGATGACGAGAATTGGAGCACCGATCTCAAGACCACGATCTCTGGCCTGCAGGACCATGTCACAGGCAAACTTCACCGTTCTCTGTTGGTTCTCTGGGGCGCAGTTGGTCTGATTCTCCTCATTGTCTGCGTAAATCTCTCCAATCTGCTTCTCGCGCGCCTCGCTTCCCGCCAAAAGGAGTTCGCGTTGCGCGGCGCTCTCGGTGCTAGCCGCGGTCGTCTCATCCGCCAGCTTCTTACGGAGAGTCTCGTCCTGTCCGCGTTTGGCGCTCTCCTTGGTGTCGCCTTCGCGTTTGCGGTCACTTCGTATCTCGCCCACCAAGGTTCCATCGCTCTTCCCCTTCTCAGCAGTATCCGTGTGGACGGCGCCGCCCTAGTTTGGACCTTGCTTCTCACCCTGATCGTCGGGGTCCTGTTTGGTCTCGCCCCCGGCTTCACCCTTTCCAGTGGCGATTTGCAGAACGCTCTCAAGGATGCTGGCCGCGGTTCCAGCGACGGGCGCGAGCACAACCGCATGCGTTCCGTTTTGGTTGTTTCGGAAGTTGCCCTCGCTTGCGTTCTCCTCGTCAGCGCTGGCCTTTTCCTTCGCAGCTTTCTCCGCATCCTCGACGTTGACCTTGGTTTTGAACCATCTCACGCCGCCGTCATCAAAGTGGATTACGATGATGCCGGTAGCGCGGCCCGCCGTAGCGCCATCCTGCAAGACATCCTGCAACGCGTCCGCGCCATCCCAGGCGTCGAGGCTGCCGGGTCTACCGATATGCTCCCGCTCGACCGCAACCGCAGTTGGGACCTCCTCGCCAAGGGCAAGGTTTTTTCAAAAGATGTGAACGACGATGCGTTTGTCTATGTCGTCTCACCCGGTTATCTCACCGCGATGGGCATGCATTTGATC
>CAYOOS010000490.1:0-3676 GCA_964405585.1 uncultured Acidobacteriaceae bacterium
CGCTGCAACCGCTGATCGGGCGATTCGGAGCGGCGTTGTTCGCGTTGGGAATTGTGGAAGCGGGGATGGTCGCGTCCGTCACGATTTCCATTTCCTCAGCGTATGCGTTCGGAGAAGTCGCGCGCAGGCCGCACAGCTTGAACCTGCCCGTAACGCAGGGAAAATCCTTCTACACCGTGTTGTTCCTGTGCGCGACAACTGCTGGGGCGATCGTGCTAATTCCCGGGCTGCCACTGGTCTATGTCGTTTTACTGGTCAACGTGGTCGCGGTGCTGGCGATGCCGCCCGCGCTGGTGTTTCTGTTCATGCTTGCGAACGACCGGGAAGTGATGGGCAATCTTGTGAGTCCGCTGTGGGCGAACATACTCGCCACCTGCGTTGTTGTATTTCTGACGCTGGCGGGGTTGCTCTTCGGCATCAGTGTGATTGCGCCAAAAGCTTTCGCGTTTTTGGGCGGAGGGTAAGAGGACCGCAACATGACACCAAAAGGCAAAGCTCCCATTACGATTACTTCTTCCGATCAGGAACTGGTGCTGGCTTCGCTGGAGCCGGAACAGCTCGCGGGGCTGAAGAAACACCTGATTCCCCGGCGGCGCCTGAATGGGACGGAGAAGTTCGTAATGTGGTCGCTGCGAATTTATCTCCTGTTCATGATCGTGGTCGTCGTTTATCAGGTCTTCACGAGTGTGCGCTAAGGGAGAGTCGCGAGCGATTGGCGGATGGCCAGTTCGTAGCAGAGCGCGTCTGATTGAAGATCGTTAGAGAGATTGGGGAATTGCGCGCCTTTTACGCGCTTCGGTTGTCTGACGAAGCCAGACTTTTCCAATACGCGGTAAGAGGCGCTATGATCGGGATGGCATAAAGCGAAGAGTCCCGCGATCGGGAGAGTTTCCGCAAGTTGAACAATCGCGCGCAATGCTTCCGTGGCATAGCCGAAACCCCAAGAATCTTTCGCAAGCACGTAGCCGGTCATGGCGCGCTGCGGACTCTCGAAGGCGAAGCCCGTGCTGCCCAGCAGGCGGGAATCTTTCAGATTTTCAATCAGGTAAGGACCGGCTGGCCAACGCTCCCATTCGCGATCGCTGTATTTCAGAAACGCGTGAGTCAGCTCGATGGAAGTGTGGCGCGGCCAACTAAGAAATTTCGTCACGCCGGGGTCGGATGCGTAGCGGCTAAAGATCAGTTCCGCATCTGCGCGGCGCGGCTTGCGCAGCAGCAAGCGCTTGGTTTTCAACTGCTCCGGTGCATTCATGATGGCGGCGACTCACGCATGAGTTGGAGAGAGAACTGCGATTTACGGTGCCAAGATACCACTTTAGAAAAGGGTTGGCGGTTAGAAAAGAAAAGGGCGGCGTTTGCCACAGCAAAGGCCGCCCCAATTTGTCTGCGTATTTCAGAGGTGTGTTATGGCTTGGGCTGATCGGCAGGCTTATCCACGGGATTGACGACAGGTTTTCCGCCCGGCTGTTCCAATGCAGGCTTCGGCGCGGGCTTTTCGGGAGCGGGAGGCTTAATGGACATCAGCTCCACTTCAAAGACGAGCGTGGAGTTCGGAGTGATGTCGGGGCCCGCACTACGCTCGCCGTAGGCCAAGTTGGGAGGCAAAACGAGTTGCCACTTGGAGCCGACGGGCATGAGTTGCAGCGCTTCGGTCCAGCCGGGGATTACTTGTTTTACGGGGAAGGTGGCTGGCTGGCCGCGCTTGTACGAGCTATCGAACTCTTTGCCGTTCAGAAGAGTGCCGCGATAGTTGCACACCACAGTATCGTTGGGGGTTGGCTTAGGGCCAGTGCCTTGCTGCAGGATTTTGTACTGCAAACCGCTGGGGGTCGTGACGACGCCATCCTTCGCTTTGTTCGCGGCGAGGAATGCGTCACCTTCTTTCTTGTTCACTTCGCCCTGAGCTTTCGCGACTTCTTCCTGCTTCTTCTTTACCTCCGCTTGCAGAGCGATGAGAGCGGCCTTGGCTTCATCGTCGGTCATGAGGGTTTTGCCACCGGCTAGCCCGTCCTTCAACCCGCGCAACAGGATCGCGGGATCAACGTCGACGGATTGCTGGTGCATGCCCTTGCCGATGTTCATGCCGATGGCGTAGCTGGCCTTGTCCTTCGGAGTCGTCAGCGTGAGCGGGGCGGCAGGCTTTTTCGCGGTGGAAGTTGTCGCGGGCTTGCTCGCGGGAGTAGTGGATTGTGCCTTGGTCGCCGGAGCCGGCGTTGCGGCGGGAGATTGTTGTGTTGTGGGCGCCGGGGTCTGTTGCGCCGCGGCGTGGCCGGAGAGAAGCAAGCCGGCCGTTAAAAGAGAGAGGGCGGAAAAATGTATTTTTCGCATATAGGGTATTGTTACATTGACGCGCCCTCGGCGCAAATGAACAGTCGGCGACAGTGAGGAGCCTCGCTGGCGGAAGAGTTTTTGCGCGCTCGACGGGGGCGTGGTAGTGTGAGCCTTCGGACGCTGGCTGGATCGTTTTCTGGAGGGTTGAAGTGGGGTATCGCGATTTACGGGAATTTGTGAGGAAACTGGAGAGCGAAGGCGAGCTGCGCCGCGTGAAGGCGGAAGTCGACCCGGTGCTGGAGATTGCGGAGGTGGTGCAGCGCCTGCGGCGCGAGGCGATTCACGGAGAAATCTCAGACGCGCAAAAGACCAAAGAAAATGCTCCTGCCGGGCATGCTGGGCCGATCCCTGCCGGATTGGGGCCCGCGCTGTTGTTTGAAAAACCAAAGGGTTCGCGCTATCCGCTGCTGATCAATGCATTTGGCAGCGTTCGACGGATGGAATTGGCGCTTGAAGTGGAGAAACTACAGGATGTTGCGGCGCGGATTCGCGGATTCCTGGACATGCAGACGCCGCAAGGGCTCTTCGACAAATTGAAGATGCTGCCAAAGCTGGCGGAGCTGGGTTCATTCTTCCCGCGGGTTGTGAAGGACGGCGCATGCAAAGAAGTGGTGCGCAAGGGAGAGGACGTCAACCTGCTGGATTTTCCAATCCTGAAATGCTGGCCGCAGGATGGCGGGCGGTTTATTACGTTTCCATTGGTGTTCACGAAAAATCCCGAAACGGGGAAGCGCAACGTCGGAATGTACCGAATGCAGATTTATGATGAACGCACCACGGGCATGCACTGGCAAACGCAGAAGCATGGCGCGGAACATTTCCGGCGTGCACGCGCAAAGAATCCCGAGGGACGCATTCCCGTGAGCGTGGCCATCGGCGCGGATCCCGCCACTACGCTGGGCGGCATTTTGCCGATTCCTCCGGACCTGGACGAGATGATGTTCAGCGGCTTCCTGAAACGAGAGCCGGTGGAAATGGTGCCGTGCGAAACGAATGAACTGGAAGTTCCCGCCAACGCGGAAATTGTATTGGAAGGTTACGTCAACCTGACCGAGATGCGGACGGAAGGGCCCTTTGGCGATCACACGGGCTTTTATTCGCTGGAAGGCGAATACCCGGTGTTCCATGTGGAGTGCGTGACGCACCGCAAGGAGCCCATCTATTTGACAACCGTGGTGGGGCCACCGCCGCAGGAAGATTTTTTCATGGGTTACGCGATCGAGCGGGTGTTCCTGCCGCTGATGAAGATGACGCACCCGGAAATTGTGGATGTGTCGCTGCCCGCGGAAGGGATCGTGCACAACCTGATGATTGTCTCGATTCGCAAATCGTTTCCGGGGCACGC
>CAYOOS010000491.1:0-3668 GCA_964405585.1 uncultured Acidobacteriaceae bacterium
CGCCAAGTTGCTGGACCGCTCCGCGAAATCGGTGGAGCTGACGCCGGCGGGGGAAGTCTTGTTCGAATTTGCCGAGCGCTTGCTGCGGTTGCGAGACGAATCCATGCAGGTGGTGGCGGATCGTGGCAACGTGGTGCAGGGGCCGGTGGCGTTTGGAGCGAACGAAGCGACCTGTTTGTACCTCTTGCCGGACATTCTGGCGGAGTTTCAGCGGCGCTACCCGCTGGTGCAGATCAGCATTTACCGGAACTTCAGCCACAAGATTTTGCAACGACTGGAGGAAGGGTCTTTGGATTTGGGGATCGTGACCTTGCCGTTGAAATCGCCTAACCTGAAAATGCATACGATCAATCGGGACCGGCTGCGGTTTATGGTCAGCGCGAAAAATCCGATGGCGCAACGCAGCCATGTAACGCTGGAAGAGATTGCCTCCGCGCCGCTGATTTTTCCGAAGACGGGATTCACGCGGCAGGTGTTGGACAAGTTGTTCCGGCCGTATCGCTCGCGGCTGCGCATCAGCATGGAATTGCCCAGCATCGGAATGATCAAGACGTTTGTGGCGGCGGACGTTGGCATTTCGATCATCAGCGAGAGTTTTGCGCGCGATCAGGTGAAGAGCGGGGAAGTGAAATTGCTGAATGTGGAAGGCTTCGACTTGTACCGCGAACTTGCGCTCGTCTACCGGCGCGACCGCAGCTTGCCGCGGGCCGTGCAGGCACTGATTGGGATGATTCGCGAAAACCGCAAGCCCGGCGATAGCCAAACCTAAGGCTGATTTTTCCCAGGGCCTTGCGCTGGCTATGAAATATAGCCCGTGCTTGGACTGTTGACCGTAAAAGCGGCGGCGAGCCGCCGCACTCCAAGACAGGATAGAGGGGATTTCGCTGGGACGCGCCCCGGCTCTTGATACCTTTCGCCTTTCGCGACATCTAACTGAGCATGGAACGCCGCCACTTTATCTCGATCGCGGGTGGGCTGGGGCTTGGGCTGCTGATTCCGGGGCTCGCGTATCGCTACATGATGCGCGGGGTGAACGCCGGGGACGCCAACATTCGCGCGTATTTGAATGATGGACCGCAGGCAGCTTTGCGCGCGATTACGCCGACGGAAGATCTGTACGTGATGTCTTCGCGTGGCGAACCGGCCGTGGATATAAAAACGTGGTCGTTTGCGATCAATGGGTTGGTGAAGAATCCGCTGAAGTTCAGCTACGTGGAGATTCGCGCGCTGCCTGCGTACGAAACGACGCTGACGCTGGAATGCATCTCGAACGAAATCGGCGGGCGCTTGATCGGGAATGCCAATTGGAAAGGAACGCTGCTGAAGCCGCTGGTGGAGCGCGCGGGTGTTCTTCCGGAGGCGAAATACGCGGTGTTTTACGCGGCGGAGGGATACACGACCGGGCATCCCGTCGAGCGCTTTGCCGATCCCACGAATTTCCTGGCGTACGAAATGAATGGCGAGCCGCTGACGCGCCAGCATGGATTCCCCTTGCGCGTGCTGATGCCGGGGCGTTACGGGATGAAGATGCCGAAATGGCTGACGCGCATCGAATTCGTGAACAAGGAATATCTGGGATTCTGGGAATGGCAGGGCTGGTCGAATGTGGGTGACAGGCAAACGCGCGCAGTTGTGGACGATCCGCGCGATGGGGGCAAAATCAGCGGGGAGACATTTGTTGTGACCGGGTACGCGCTGGCGGATGTGTCTGGCGTGTCCAAAGTGGAGATTTCGACGGACGGTGGCGGCCACTGGGAAGAGGTGGAGATTTTCAGCAATCCGCAGCCATCGCAAGTGTGGGCGCTTTGGAAATATGTGTGGAAGAACCCGTCGAAAGGGAAGCACACGCTGAAAGTGCGCGCGACGAATGGGCGCGGGAAGGTACAGACTTCGTTTGAGCGCGGCGAGTGGCCTGATGGGGCGACGGGGTATCACGCGGTTGATGTGACGGTGGGTTAATGATTCCGCGCGAGAAGTGGGGAAAGCGGCCCGCAGCGGCTAAAGCCGGGTTGCTGGGGCGCTCAATGCGGCACGACTAAAGTCGTGCCCTCCCGAGAATTAATTACTTCGCGGTGAAATCGAGGCTGGCGATGGCGCGCGTGATTACGTTTTCCTGAATCTGGATGAGATCAGTGTCCGCGAAGGTCATGCCGAGGACCGTGAATGTCTCGCCGGTTCGCGCGATGATCACCAGCGTGCCGGACCAGTCGTGTCCATCGGCCATGCCGCGATAGCGGTATTCGATGGCGGGCAGGCCGCCCACGACCGTCTTGCGCTCTGAAATGAGCCGGTAATTCTCATACACATCGTGAAGGCGTTCTTCCACGGTTTTCGCGGAAGTCTCGAGAGGCGTTTTGGTTTTTTCGCGGGCCACGACGAGCAGCGTGGATTCGTTGGAAGTGCCCATGGCCACAATCGCGTTCGGCAGCGTTTGCCCGGCGCCATCAATAATCTGCCAACTGGGCGCCTTGAAGATGCGAAAGCCAAATTCGTGGTTGATGTATTGATTGCCCTGAATTTCCTCGCGCAGGGGTGGCGGTTCTTCCTTGGGCGGCGGCGGGGGCGCGGTCGTGGCCGCCAATACGGTCTTCGGCGCGGCGACCGGAGTTTTGATCGCGGGGGGCGCGGCATCGGATTTGTTTGAGGCGACCGGAAGTTCGGGGCGCACGGCCAGATTGTTGATGATGGGCGTGGCGGATTTCGCGTTGGCATTGGTGACGCTGGCGGCCGGCTCGGTACTCTTGGTCACGGCGGGCTCTGCTTTTGGAGTAGCGTCGGCGGCGGGTTTTGCGGCTGGCTTTTTGAGCGCAGCAGGATCGGTGGGCGTGGTCGGAATAATCTCCGCGATCTTATCTTTTTCGACGAGGACATAACCGTAATCGGTTTTGACCTTGAACATGTTGTCTTCGTAGGCCACGATCACGCCGTAAAGCTTCTTTCCGTCTTTCAAGCGGATTTCGTCGGCGCGGCCAGGCGCGGCGAGGATGCCCAAGGTAAACACCGCGAGCAATGCTGCGAGGACCCGGAATTGGCTGGGAGTGCTCATGGGGAAAGTATGCGGCGGGCTGATGGGAGCCGCAACCATTAGCCGGGTGGCGGTGTCCGGCGTGTTACCTCCGCGAGGATGGCGGCGATGCGGCGGATGAGGCGTTCGAGTTCGGCGAGGGCGGAGTCCAGGCGGGCACGCACGGGGTCAGGGAGACGCGCATGATTCTGCTGCAGGGCCAGGGCTTCGGCGAGCATGCGCAGCTCTTTGCGGTGGCGGGGATTCAAGCGTTCCCAGAGGCGGCGCTTGCTGCTGCGGTTGCGGCCGAGCCAGGATTCGGCGGATTCGACGGAGCGGCCGGTTTGCGGTTCGGGAGTTGGGGGAGCGTTGTTTGCTGGTGGGATCATGGGATTGTTTTGTTGCGGCGTCTGATTGGGTGTGTAACATTTCCTTTTTTGCGGATGTGGCTGCTCGGGTATGGGAAATCCTCACCCCTGAAGGGGTGAGCTACAGTTTTTCCAGGGAATCCGCATTGATTTGGCCGCCTTCCTCGACGCGGCCGGTTACACGCATGGCGCGCGTTTCGTAGACCAGGCCGCCGTATTTGTCATAGGCTTCCGGGAAAAGGATGACCTCATAGATGCCGCGCTGATCTTCCAGGGTGACAAACATCATGTTGCGG
>CAYOOS010000492.1:0-3642 GCA_964405585.1 uncultured Acidobacteriaceae bacterium
ATTTGCGGATCGAACTGAGTTCCCGCGCAACGGCGGATCTCTTCCATCGCGTGCGCCATCGGCAGCGCCTTGCGGTACGGCCGATCGCTGATCATGGCATCCAGCGCGTCGGCAATCGAGAAAATGCGAGCCCCCAGTGGAATCTGGTCGTGGTGCAGGCCACGCGGATAGCCAGAGCCATCATAAAACTCCTGGTGTGCCAGGACAATTTCCGCCGCGTCGCGCAGAAACGGGATGCGCGTGAGCACGTTGAAGCCAATCTCGCAGTGCGTGCGCATGATGGTCTTTTCATCATTGTCCAGCGGACCCGGTTTGCGCAGGATGGAATCGGGAATGGCCATTTTGCCGATGTCGTGGAGAAACGCGGCGCGCGCCAGCACGGCAAGGTAGGAATGCGGCACGGGAACCGCCTTGGCGATCGAAATCGTAAACGCGGTCACGCGCTGGCAATGGCCCTCGGTTTCCGCATCTTTCAAGTCCAACGCGCTCCCCAGGGCTTCCAGGGTATCGTCGTAGGATTGCTCAAGCTGCGTGATGGCCATCTGCAATTGCGCGGTCTGCTCGTCCACCCTTTGTTGCAGGTTGATCTGGTAGTTGCGGTTTTCCAGCACCAGGCGCCGGTGCTGCAGCGCGCGGCCCACGCCCAGAAAAAGCTGGTCCTTCTCAAACGGTTTCAGGATGTAGTCGTACGCGCCGCGGCGGATCGCTTCGAGCGCCGTCGAGATATCGTGAATGGCCGTGACCATGATCACCGGAACTTCCGGGTCATGTTCGCGCAGCCAGCTCAACAGCCGTATGCCGTCCATTTCGGGCATGATCATGTCGCTCAGCACCAGGTCCGGCGTTTCCTTGCGCACCACTTCCTGCGCCGCCCTGCCGTTGCTTACCGCCGTACAGCGATAGCCACGGGATTCCAGCATGGTGGATACGACTTCTCGAATTGCCTCTTCGTCATCTACTACCAGGATGTTTTCGACGTCCACGGTGGTCTTTCCCCTATCCAGCATTATACGGGACAGCACACCCTTATGTGGGGAGCCTTGCCCAGTAAGAAAATAGCGTGTTAGCGTCAATTTAGACCTGGTGTCCGTGCTTCCGTTGAGGGCTTGCGCGGCGCCACATTCAACTTCTATACCCGCAAGACCTTATTGGGAGGGTCGGCCGTGGTGCCTATTCAAGGCCTCCAGGGAATTGCGTTCTTCGAAGCCACCGCGTGCCTCACCCTTCTGGTGTTGTTTGTCCACCTCCGTCGCGATAACTCCGCCACATTTTACCGCCTCTGGTTGCTCGGTTGGATTTGCCTGACGTTCTCCTCCTTCAGCGAACTCGCTTTGCTTTCCGGGTACACCCCAGTCCTCCGTGTGGCCATTTCCGGCGCCAGCGTTGCGGCGCTGATGTTTTTCCTCACCGCCATCGTGCAGTTCACCGTTGCAAGCAATCGCCCTTACTGGCCCGTCTTGTCCTTATCCGTGGTGTTGGCCCTCACGGCCTGCTATTACGAAAGCAAAGTCACGCGCTTTGGCGAGATGCGTTGGGAAACCGCGATCCTCGAAAGCGCCATCTGCCTGGTGACAGGCTGGCTCCTCTGGCGCGCCTCAAGTGTTTCCGCGGGCCACGGCACCAAACTTCTGGCGGGCGCTTTCACGCTACTCGGCTTGAACAGCCTCGATCGGCCCACTTGGAGCCAGCAAGAGTGGTATCTTCTCCGCTTTGCCTTCGACCACTTCCTGAACGCCAGCCTGGGAATCGGCATGATCATGCTTCTCCTCGAGGCCGCCCGCGCCCGTTCCGAAGAGATCAGCAAGAAGATGCAGCAGTTCACCATGCTTACCGCTTCCAGCAGCCAGTCCGTTTCCCTCCCGGAATTGCTGCAAAAGGTTCTCTTGCAGATCACCACCAGCCTCAACGCCAGTCACGGCCTGTTGCGCTTGCTCGAGGGCAAAGGCGATGCCGCGGAATTCGTCATCCGTGCTTCAGTGGGTTTCAGCGGAAATTTTCTGAAGCAGTATGAGCGCCTCGACGGGCATTCTGCCTGGGTTCAGGACATGCTTCGTGAAAACTGCCGAATCTCCCTCTTCGAGGAGGAAAAAGACCTCCACAGCCGCCGCAAAATGGCGGAAGCGGGGATAACACAGCTGATTACAGTGCCACTCCGCGGCAATGAAGGCCCGGTCGGCATTCTCAGCATCGGCGCGCTGCCCGGCAAGCGTTTCCACGAAGACGAACTCGCCTACCTCGTCAATGTCGCCAATTTCCTGGGCACTACGGTTGAAAATGTAAATCTTTTCGAGCAGATCAAAACCGTCCAGCAACAGTGGGCCTACACCTTCGATTCCATTGGCGACCCCATTCTGGTTCACGACGGCTCCGGCCGCATCGTCCGCGGCAATGCCCGCCTCGCCAGCCTCCTTGGCAGGGATGGCCTGGCAATGATCGGGCGTTCCGTGAGCGACCTCTTCACCCCGCGCGCCGGTGCTTTCAAGATGTGCCCTTATTGCGAGGGTGTATCGGGCGAGGGCGATTCTCCAGACCCTTGGCTGCAGGGCTACTTTCTGGCCTCCAACTCCACCTTTACGGATCCTTCCGGCCACAAATTGGGAACCATCCACGCCCTGAAGGACATCACCGAACGAAAGAAAGCCGAGGAAAAATACCGCACACTCGTAGCCAGCGTCCAGGAAGGCGTGTTCATCACCACCGCGCAGGGCAGATTTCTCGATTTCAATGATGCTCTGATGCGCATCACCGGTTATGACAACCGCGACGAACTCATGCAAGTGGATATTGCCCAGACCCTCTATGTGAACTCGGCGGAACGCGAGCGGCTCAAGAAGCTTTTGCAGGAGCACGGTTCCGTCAACGATTTTGAGTTTGAAATCCGCCGCAAGGATGGAGAGATCCGCATCATAAGCGAATCCTCCACGGCCGTTCGCGACTCCGCCGGAAACGTGACCGCCCATCAGGGCTTTGTCCTCGACGTTACCGAACGCCGCCGTGCCGAACAGGAGATTCGCCGCCGCAACCGCGAACTCGTGGTCCTCAACTCCATCGCGGAAACCCTCGTCGCTTCCCTGGACCTGAACGATTCCGTTTCCCGCACCTTGCGCCAGATCCTCGATTTATTCTCCCTGGATGCGGCGTCACTTTACCTGTTTGATCGAGACGGCATCACCCTCCGCCGCCTTGCTTCCGTGGGCCACCGCTCGGAGTTCGCTCGTTCTTTCCCGCTTGTGACCATCCCCCCGGACCTCCTGCAGCAAATTCGCACCGTGCATGCCACGTTTCTTTCCGCCAACGGTTTGCCGCTGCCCGCGGCAGCGCGCGAAATGCAAAAGAAAGAGGGCATCGAATCCGCCTACATCGTTACGCTGTGGTCAAAAGAAAGAATCATCGGCGGGCTGGCGGTGGGGTGCCGGACGCTGCGCGAATTCTCTCCCGCGGATATCAGCCTGCTAATCGCGGTGGGCAGCCAGGTCGCCGGCGCGGTCGAGCGCAGCGTTTTGTACGAAGAAACGCGGCTGGCTTACGAGAATCTCCGGCGCACCCAGGAACAACTGGTGCATAGCGAAAAACTGGCCGCCGTCGGTCAATTGATTTCCGGCGTGGCCCACGAATTGAACAACCCATTGACCGCGATTCTGG
>CAYOOS010000493.1:0-3634 GCA_964405585.1 uncultured Acidobacteriaceae bacterium
GACCGAGCAGAAGCTGTAGAGCACGGTCTCGTGACCCCTGGGGTCGACCTCGAACACGGTACCCCCGTCGTTAGCGCCACCCACTCGGGTAGTGCCATAGAAATTGCCAGCAGCATCCTGAATCAAGCCGGCCACGGGATTGACTCCATCCCCGCACGGGGAGCCAGCGGAGCAAAAGCTGTAGAGCAACGTCTCGTGGCCCGTGCTGTCTATTTTGAATACTGTCCCGTAATTGCTGACACCGCCATAGGACGTAGTGCCGTACAGGTTGCCCGCAGCGTCCTGGACCAGGCCCGCCGTCGGCATGCTCCCGTCCGTGCATGCTGTACCACCGGTGGTACAGAAGTTGTAGAGCACTGTTTCGTGGCCCGTGGAATCCAGCTTGAACACCGTACCTGCGTTACCGTAAGCGCCGCCGAATTCCGTAGTACCGTACAGGTTCCCGGCAGGGTCCTGGATCAGGCTGGCCACGGGGTTTTTTCCGTCCGTGCATGCCGAGCCACCGGTGGAACAGAAGTTGTAGAGCACAGTCTCATGACCTGTAATATCTACCTTAAAGACCGTTCCTGCTCCGTTGTTGGCTCCGCCCTCATACGTGGTGCCGTACAGCTTGCCCGTAGCGTCCCGAATCAGGCCACCCTTAGAACTGACCCCATCCACGCATTGTCCGAACTGCGTAACAGAGCAGAAGTTGTATAGGATCCCGTATCCGGAAGCGGGAACCGTGACGCTTACGGAATTGGTTCCAACGGCCGGACTGTAGTTGCTGTCACCCGAGTAGGTAACCGTCAGTGTGTCGGTACCGGTTGGCAGCGAACCGGCGGGAATGCTGATTGCCGTGCTGCCGCTGGTCAGAGTTGTTGTTGCGGACGTGTAGCTGCCACTAGTTAATGTTACCGTGCCTGTGGGCGTAGGGCTGCCATTTCCGCCGCTCACCGTAATTGTTACAGTCAACCCCTGGTCCCTCGTGACGCTCGAAGACGATGGCGTCACCGTTACTGTCGGTATAGTCGTGCAGGCAACTGAAACGTTCTTGACATTCGCAGTGGCCGTTCCGCTGCCATTTGTTACCACGCAGGTTTGCTCCGGGTCTAAAGGCTGCGAATAAACCGTCACACTATATGAGCCGCCACTTGCTACAGGCATGCTGAATGTGAATGCGGTTGTGCCGGCGCTGACGGACAGGCTGTTGACGCCGTTATCCTGCAGGATAAGACCGGCCCCAGAGAGACCCGAGATCGTGCCGCCAATCGTGTACGCAACTGGTCTAGTCGTACAAGTTATCTGGACGCCCGAAACATTGGCGCTGGCCGTTCCGCTGCCATTCGTCACCACACAGTTCTGGGCCGGACTGGAAGGCTGCGTAAGAACGGTGATGCTATAACTGGCGCCGCTGAAGATGGCTGTAGGGAACGTGAAGGTGGTTGCCCCTGCACTTACCGAAAGGTTGTTGCCGCTATCGTCTTGCAGCACAAGGCCGCTGCCCGAAAGCCCCGAGACTTTGCCCCCGACGGTGTAAGTTGTGGTGGGGGCGAAATAGCCGAACAGGTCCATGATTAACTGCGTGGGGTTCGCGGCATACGTGCTGATCGCTCCGTTCGTCGTCGGCACAATCGCCAGATTCGAGGTCACCGTGGCATCGAGAGCGCTCAGCGTCGCGGCCAATGGCTGCGTGGTCCCTTGCGGCCACAAAGTCAGAAAACCCAGCGGCGTGGAGGGCACAGCCGTGGCATTGAGCACGTAGGCTTGCGCCCCAACCGGCACACCGCAGGCGCTCGCCTGTATGTTTTCATCCAATTCGCCACTGAATGGCTGCGTTGTCTGCGCATCCGATAGCTGCCGGCTATCCAAGACACGGCAAGGCGGCAACGTATACAGCGATAATCCTCCTGTCCCCGCCGGGGCAAAGTAACCGTCGACATCGATCACCAGGTCCGTCGTGTTGCTGGCATACACGTCGATCGAACCGCTCGTGCCTGCGGGCACGATTGCCGCGCTGGCCGTTACCGTTCCAGTCGTTGAACTCAAATTCGCCGTTCCGGGCTGCGTCTGGCCAGCGGGCCAAGCCGTTAGGAAACCCAGCGGACCCTGCGGCACCGCCGTAAGGTTCAGCGAGTACGCCTGGGCAGTCGCCGGCAAATTGCAAGAACTGGTGGGCAGCGGAAACGTCCGGCTGGTGTTTGCCGTGATGGACGGTCCCCCGAACGACCCGGTCGCGTTGCGGGTATCCACCACCCGGCACGGCGTCACCGGATAGAACTCCAGCGCAGTCGGAGCAGTCGTGAAATAGCCGTCGATGTCCATCACCAAATCGGTCGTGTTCGAAGCAAACGCGCTGATCGCCCCGCCCGTCCCGGCCGGCACAATCGCCGCATTGGATCGGACCCGCCCGTCGGTCGAGCTCACCGTGGCCGCCACCGGTTGCGTCTGTCCCGCCGGCCAAAGTGTAAGGAACCCGAGTGATGTGGACGGAATGACGGCAACATTGAGCGAATAGGCGGCAGCGGTCGAAGGGATATTGCAAGTGGTGTTTTGAGGAATGGTGAAATTCCGCGAAGTTCCGGTAGCGATCGAGGGTCCCGCGAACGGACCATCGGGCGTGGTCCGCGTATCAACTAACCGGCACGGCGTCACCGGCACGTAACCCAGCGCAGTCCCTATCGTGGGCGAAGTGCTTCCGCTGTTCACCGTGAATGCGACCGCGTTGGATGCTCCGCTGCCAGGGTTTGTAACGGTGATCTGATCCCATCCCGCCGATGCGATATCCCCGGCGTTGATCACGGCGGTCAACTGCGTTGCGCTAACAAACGTCGTCAATCGGCCGCTGCCGTTGAAGTTCACCGTCGCGCCATTGACGAAACCCGTCCCATTCACCGTCAGCGTGAACGCCAGTCCCCCAGCCGTCGCAGTCGCTGGCGAGAGCGTGGCGATCGCGGGCGCCGATTGAGCCTGCGCATGAATAGCCGCGCCAAAAATCATCGCAACGCAGAGCGCAGCGATGACGGCAACAGTCGATTTCCGCGCAAATTGAGCAAACCTTCGAGCAGACCGAAGAGCTGAGAGGGGCCGGGTGGCGCTCATGGAGCCTCCGAATGTTATAAGTCCGAGTTGTAATTACGCAAATCCCCGCACCAGGGCCAATTGCGATCTCTAAATTTAGGAGTGCTGTTTCCGGCGCGGCCGGGAGAGGGACAACATTTCCTGGCGTTTGCCGTGGGGTTTATATCATGGAAATCGCGGATATAACAAGATGATAATCACCTCTTTTGAAATATACTCAACCTGGTCCCTGGACCAACGTGAAGCGCGGCCGTGTCAGGATTTCTTGCGCGTATTGGGCAATTGATTTCCACTTCCATGCAACAAAATGCCGCCGTCCTGCTGAAGTAATTGCCCGGTCGAGTTCTTAGAATCAACTCCGCGGGCTGCGGCATTGCCCTCAAGCTCCACGCGGAGAAAAAGCCCAATTCCAACCATGAGGTCGCGCTGGTCAAGTCCCATGGAGATTGTTATTTCATGTTCAATTGCGGACACGACTCGTGGCAGGATTCGTCCGAGGAACGGCATGGATTCTCAACTGGCACTGTGCACTATGGAACAGTTTAGTTGCCGGCGCGCTGCCATAAGTAAGTGC
>CAYOOS010000494.1:0-3580 GCA_964405585.1 uncultured Acidobacteriaceae bacterium
GCATTTTTCGTGATTGCCACCGGCACGGTGCCGGCGACGAATCCCAAAGTGCCCATCAACGGGCGAAATATCGTCAACAGCGACCAGATCCTGAATATCCCCACGATTCCCAAGACGCTGATTGTGGTAGGCGGCGGAGTGATTGGCGTCGAGTACGCCTGCATGTTTGCCACATTGGGCGTGCGAGTGATCATCGTGGAGAAGCGGCCACGACTGCTGGAATTTGCCGATGCCGAAGTGGTGGAAGCACTCAGCTACCACATGCGCGACCGGCGCGCGACGATGCGGCTGAATGAAGAGGTGGAGAGCGTCGAGGAGTTGCCGGACGGCAAAGTGGCCGCAAACCTGGTCAGCAATAAACGCATCCTAGGTGACGCGCTGCTCTATGCCGTGGGACGCAAGGGCAATGTGGATCGCCTGAATCTGGCTGCCGCCGGAATTGAAGCCGATGATCGTGGTCGCATCAAAGTGGATGCGGACTATCGCACTAAACAGCCGCACATTTTTGCCGTAGGCGATGTAATCGGCTTTCCCAGCCTGGCCTCCGTTTCCATGGAGCAAGGGCGCATTGCCGCCGCCAAAGCGTTTGGCTTGCACGTGGAATCCGATCCCGCCGGGTATCCGTACGGGATTTACACGATTCCACAGATTTCCTTTATCGGGAAAACGGAAGAACAGTTGACCGAGGAGGACGTGCCATACGAAGTGGGCGTCGCCTATTACCGCGAAATTGCGCGCGGCCAAATCAGCGGGCACACCGATGGGCGATTGAAGCTGTTGTTTCACCGCCAGACACTCGAGTTGCTCGGCGTGCATATCTTCGGAGAAGACGCCACGGAACTTCTGCACATCGGGCAGGCGGTTTTCCTGTTGAAGGGCAAAATCACTTATTTCATCAACACGGTTTTCAATTACCCCACGCTGGCAGAGTGCTACAAAGCGGCGGCGTTCAACGGGTTGAACCGGCTGGGCTGAACCAGCAACACCACCCAATTTCAGGGCATCGTAAGCACGGCCACAGAAAATCCACCCAGCGTCACTTTATCCGAGGCAAGTTTGCGCGAAACCGGCGCAGCAGAACCCGTCGACATATCCACGAACTGTTCCTGCGCATTGGCCGCGCCGGCGATTGGTAGCTCCACCGGTTGTTCGCGTTTGTTGATCAGCAACAGGCGATGTTGGCCGGAGGGGGTCACCACTGCCAAGGCAGCCACGTAGGGATCAGAAATTTCCATTTCCACAATCCTATCGCCCGGGCCGAAGTTGTCATGGATGAGCTGCAAAACCCGGAATCGCGGATTGGGCTTTCCCGTTTCCCAATCCACCATGGAAACGCTCGGAAATTGCGTGGGATAGCCAACCAGTTGCGATTCGCCAACTACATCAATGCCGATGCGCGTGAGTTCGGCATAAAGATAAGCGTACAAAGCTCCGGAGAGATGCCAATACGAAGCCGGGATTTGCCGGGGTCCATTAACCGTCGGCGATGAGTCGTTGTCGTTATCGCGGATCGAGCCGACTTCGTTGATCATCGTGCGCGTGTCGGGCGAGAGGCGTTGGCGAATCGATTCGACGTAGCGAACCACGTTCAGGAAACCGTCCGCCTGCGCAAAAAAAGTATATTGCTGGACTTCCGGGCTCTCGCCAGGCGTTGGCGAAGCATAAAAATGGTACGAGATGTAATCGAGCGAGACGCCGGGCTGATGATTCCGGTGGTCCAGAAAGTATTCAAAGAAGCGCGGGTTTCCACCCGGGTAGGCCAGCGCCAAGCCTACAAATTTGGTTTGCGGTTGCACGCGAAGCATGGCCGTGACCACTGCATCGTAGATGAGCGTGTAAAATTCGGGGGACATCTGATGTTCCGCTTCCACCTCGTTGAGGACTTCCCAGATGGGAATCGTAAAATGGTGGCCGGATTCCTGGCGCTTGCCTAGCTCATCCGTGAAACCGCCCTGCGTGTACCACGCCAACAATCGCGCATAATATTCGGCGACCTGCTGCGGATTGGCATCGCGCAATTCTTGGCCCTGCTCATAATTCCAGACCACGGCATTTGCATCGGCAGGATACGGGACAGGTTTTTCGGTCTTGAACATCCACTGCGGAATCGTGCTGAAGTTGAGCACCACGGGATGCCCTTTGGTGGCCTCCAGAAAATCGCTGACGATGGGATCAATCAGGGAGAAATCCCACGAGGTTTTGCCCTGTTGTGGTGGGTCAAGCTCGGCAACGCCGAGTTTCGGATAGGGCAGCCAGGGCACAAAGCGAACGTAGTCGGCGCGCAAATCGTGCAATGCGCCGAAAGCATTGTCGTGCACAGGAGTGCCGCGGCGCAGAGGCGGGTTGACGACAACCTGGAGCGTGGCCGTCGTCTTGGAAACTCGTTGGATCTTATCCCAGTGGATTGTGAGTTTCGCGGGTTGCTCCTGGGCGGGTGCGCTTGGGGCAAAGAATGGAACGAGCAGAACGAAAGCTAACGAATGAAACCAGCGTGTGGATAGCAAGGGAATCTCCTCGAGGGGCCGTTCCTGAGTCTGCATCATAGTCACTCGGCTTGGCCGGGGCAATGACGTGGAAAAAAGTACCGAGGAAAACGGAGAGAGAACGGGAGGCCCACGAATTCGCGAGTAAATGTTTGTCGTCCCCTGCAGCCGATGGCGTTATAGAATCGAGCCACGAACGCACCCAAAGCAGATGTAGAGGACGGAACTCAGACAATGAAATCACAGAATCGGTTTGCATGGCGCTTCAGGCTGGCGCTGCTGATTTGTTTGCTGGTGCTGGCCGCGCGCGGAGTTGCGCAGGAATTCCCGACGGAGAGGCCCGAAGCTGCGGGAATGTCAACCGAACGGCTGGAGCGCATCTCGAAGACCGTGCAGCAGAGCATCGACGACAAACGGATCGCGGGAGCGGTGACGTTGGTGGCGCGACATGGACATGTGGTGTGGTTCAAGGCGCAGGGGATGAGCGATCGGGAAGCCGGAAAGCCCATGCGTCCCGATTCGATTTTCCGGATTTGCTCGATGAGCAAGCCGATCACGAGCACTGCCGTGATGATGCTCTATGAAGAGGGTAAGTTCCTGTTGGATGATCCCATTTCAAAGTATTTACCCGAGTTCAAGGACCCGAAGGTCCTGGTGAGGCCCGCGAACGGGCCGTCCTACACAATTCCCGCCACGCGCGAAATCACGATTCGCGATTTGTTGCGGCACACTTCCGGGCTGACTTATAACTGGAATGAAAAGCTGGGACCGCTGTACGAAAAAGCGAATGTCGCCGCGGGGCTGATGCCTTACGATGGCACGATTGGCGATAACGTGAAGCGCTTGGCGCCGCTGCCACTGCTGTTCAATCCCGGCGAGCGTTTCGAGTACAGCCTAAGCGTCGACGTACTGGGTCGACTGGTGGAAGTTGTGTCGGGCAAACCCTTCGACGAGTTTCTCCGTACGCGCATTTTCGAGCCGCTCGGCATGAAGGACACTTCTTTCTTTCCGCCGGATAATAAGCTGGACAGGCTGACCACCGCCTATACCTACTACGACGGAAAAGGGCTGAATCGCTTTCCAGCTACACCCATCAC
>CAYOOS010000495.1:0-3580 GCA_964405585.1 uncultured Acidobacteriaceae bacterium
GAACGAGCCAATTCGCCATGGCGATGTGATGCTGGTATTTTCCCACGGCGGCTTGAACGCCGTAGGGATAGAAGTGTTGATGGAAGCGAAGAAACGCGGCCTGACCACCGTGTGTGTGACCTCATTGGACAATTACCGCAAGAGAGAGGCGGTGCATTCTTCCGGGAAAAAGCTCCCGGATGTCGCAGACATGGTCATCGACAACTGCACCCCCGCGGAAGACGCACTCGTTTCAATTCAGGGATGGAAAGCCCCGGTGGCGGCGGGCTCCACAGTCGCGTTCATTACCATCGCCATGGCCATCATCGCCCAGGTCGCGGCGAATCTGGCGGCGAAGGGACAAACGCCGCCGGTGTTTGTGTCTCCCAACGTGCAGGGAATTCCCGCGGACAATACGAATCGCGTGTACATGGAATACGAAAAGCGGCTGAAAAGATAAAAGGGAGGGCAAATCATGACTTCAACCACACGGCGAAGCTTCTTGGCATTGGCTGGTGGCAGTGCGGTTGCTCTTTCGAGGGAGGCAGACTTTTTACACGCTAGACAATTGCCCGGGCAACCGCAAAGCGAGAATTTCGGTGGGCAGGACAAGAGTTTTTCTAATGTGATGGCGATTGCCGCGCATCCGGGCGACGCTTTTTTTGCTATGGGCGCTCCCGTTGCCGTTGCCACGCATTTCGGTGGGCAAGGCTCCTTGCTTAGCCTCTCGCTGGGCGAGAGGGGATCGCCCACAATTCCCGCGGAACAATACGGAGCGTCGCAACGGGAGGCAGCACAGAAGGCCGCGGCCTTGATCGGCGCAACAGCGCTTTTCCTGCAGTACCACGATGGAGAAATTCCAATCAATGAAGAGGCCAAGTTTGCGGTCTGTGATTTGATTCGGCAGTACAAGCCGGCGACCATCGTGACCCACTGGAAAGGGAGTTGGCACAAGGACCATCGCGCCTGCTCGGACATCGTTGAAGATGCCATATTTTATGCCGGACTCCCTGCCATCGTTCGGAAAGAACCGGCTCATGGAGTAAGAAAGCTTTTTTATGCCGACAACTGGGAGGATGCCACCGGCTTCACCGCGGACACCTACCTCGACATCACTGCTGTTTTCGATGCTTGGATGAATGCCTGCTCCGCATTTCCGATGTGGCGTGGCGAAACCGGATTCCGTTACAACGATTACTATGGCAGCCTCGCCGTGGCGCACGGCTGTTTGAGCAATTTCAAACGCGCCGTCGCATTGATGTCTCCCGCGGAGCAACGAGTCCAGCATATTCGCACGCCCTAAAGCACTGCGCTGCCGGCTTGGGGCAGCTTGGCGACAGAAGAATCTTAATTAAGTGTAACGACGGAAAAGGTGAAGCGTGGCGGAAACGATTCGGCGGGGAATGCTGTTTGGCGGAGCGGCGACCGGCATTCTTGTCTTTGGCATCGTCATGGCCGTTCTCGGCACGCTGTTCGGATTGCCGGAAATGCGCGCACGGCTGAACATCGACCTGGCGCAACAGGGGAGCGTGTTCTTGTTGCTGTATGTCGGTATCCTCTTGGCGACGCTCGTTGCCGGGCCTGTGATTGACGCCATCGGCAACAAGTTAATTCTGGTTACCTCGTCAGTGCTGGTCGCGGCGGGCATGGTGGGCCTCGCGTACGCCCACTCGTTTGGCAGAGCTGCAATTCCTGCGGTGCTCCTGGGTTTGGGCGGTGGGGGATTGAATACCTCCACGAATGTGTTGGTTTCCGATTTGTACGGCGAACACCGCGGGCCGATGCTGAACGTGCTAGGAATTTTTTATGGTATTGGCGCGCTCTGCATCCCTCTGCTGGCGGCGATGATTGCGGGAAATTTCACGATTGCTCCACAGCTTCTGTTCTGTGCGGGGTTGGCCGGAGCTTGCGCGCTTCTGTTTCTGGCGATGCACTTTCCCTCGGCAAGCGCTTCACAGAGTTTTTCGTGGCGCGAGGCGCTGCAAGTAGCACGCTATCCGGGCGTGCTGGTGCTGGGTTTCTTGCTGTTCTGTCAGTCTGGAAATGAAGCCAGCATCGGCGGGTGGACTTCAACGTACGTGGGCGCTGGGGGGCTGGGCGCGCGGACGGCGACGCTGATTCTGGCGGGCTACTGGGCGGCGCTGATGGCGGGCCGTCTGGCGGTTTCGGGCTTGTTGAAGTTTGTAGGCAAACGGCAGTTGGTGCTCGCAAGCGGAGTGGGAGCGTTGATCGGAGCAGCAATTCTGTTGACGAATCGCTCGCAAGGGATGCTGGTAGCGGGCGTGCTGGTGATCGGGCTTTCCTACGCGGGTGTGTTTCCATCAGCGCTTGCAATTGCCGGAGATTCCTACCGGAAGATGGCTGGGACAGTGTTTGGCTTGTTGTTCGCCATTGCGCTTGTCGGAGGAATGTCCTTTCCATGGGCTGTAGGACAGATTTCGCAGCACCTGGGAGTGCGTTTTGGCATGGTGGTGCCGCTGGCCGGTGCTACGGCAATTTGCATTTTGGCCTGGAGCATTTTGCGATCAGAAAATCGAGGAGAGAGTTCCTAGGGATGCGAGTGGAACCAATGGCAAGAGACATCGTATTGGCGGTGGACTTGGGCGGGACAAAGGTGGCGGCGGCGCTCGTCGACCGCAAAGGCAACGTATTAACGCAGAAGATCGTGAGTGTTGACGCGAGTTCCACCTTGGCGCCTGTGAAGCAAATCGTGGAATTAGCGCACGAACTGGCAGGCGGGAAGGTTGTTCGGGGAAAGATTGCGGCGGTTGGAGTAGCCGTGCCGGGCCTGGTGCGGCGTGACGGAACGGTGTGGGCGCCGAATTTACCCGGATGGAAAAGGATGGCCCTTGCACGGCGATTGCATCGAGCTCTGCGAGTGCCTGTGATAGTGGAGAGCGATCGAAACGCCGCGGTCCTTGGTGAAGTGTGGCGGGGAGCAGCGCGCGGAAAGAACGACGCGATCGTACTCATGCTGGGAACGGGGATTGGCGCGGGAGTTTTGAGCGGAGGGCGATTGGTGCGGGGCGCGCATGAATTGTCCGGATGCGCGGGATGGATGGTGGTCACGGACCAGCATGGGCCGGAGATGAAAGGCGTTGGACAGTTGGAATCCCTGGCGGCGGGACCCGCAATCGCCAGCGCGGCAAAAAAGAAATTGGCGCAAGGCATCGGCGGATTGCTGGAAGAGATTCCGGCGGAAGCAATCACCGCCTACGATATCGCAGAAGCCGCACGGCGCGGGGATAGCGCCTCGATCGAACTCTATCTCGATGTTGGTCGGCTGCTGGGATATGCCGTAGCGAATTTAGTAAGTCTATTTGACCCGGAGGTCGTCGTGATTGGCGGAGGGTTGGCAAAGGCGAGCGATCTGTTTCTGGATGCGCTGCGGAAAGCCATGAAGGAACGGGCGCAGCCCATTGCGGCAAAACAGGTCCGCGTTGTAGCGAGCCGTTTGGGAAGTAAAGCAAACTTGTTAGGAGTGGCCTGGGAAGCGAGAAGAAGGGTCGATGAACGGACAGGAAACGGCAAGCACTGAACAGCGAGCAGACAGCCTCTAACCACGCTGCCGCGCCGCGGAATCATCCTATTGCTTCAGCGA
>CAYOOS010000496.1:0-3579 GCA_964405585.1 uncultured Acidobacteriaceae bacterium
TCTCTTGAGCGAGGTCAGCTCTTCGAATCTCCCTTTGAGTCTTGAAGGAATCGAACGCCGTCCACGAGCCTGAAAATCGAGAAGAGAAATTGCCGATGGGCTGAGGAAAGTTCAGTGCGTTCAGAGCAAAATCAGCTTGCGTGAACTGGCGCTGCCGAAGACGTGTACCGAATGCATAGACCGGATCGTCACCGCGCGAGATATCTTCAGTAAAGTTAAGTTGTGGAATAAGTTGGGTTCGCGCCAGTGCGGCGGATGACCTGGCTTCGAGGTTGTCGGCACGCGCCATGGCGGCCTGCGGGCTTTCGCTCAGAGCCTCATTGATGGCCTGCCGAAGAGTCAGCGGTTCCTGCCCCGCTGCGGCCAATACCCCAATGCAAAGCAAGAGACAAGGGCCGGGAGACCAGAACATGTGAGATGTTATGCGGTGGGATGTCCATGGATTGTGCATTCATGTGAATAAAGTCCGAGAACAAGGTGTTCGTTACAAAAGAGCGCGATATAAAACTTACTTGCGACCGAGAGACCTGAGCTTGCGCCCGGATGACCGGCTAACCGGACAGAACGCCAAAATGGGGTAATGTCCGGTTAGGCGACGACTCGTTCATTGACCGGTGCCACCGTAGGTACGCCGCAGCCCTGACAGCACAGCATCAGTTTTTGCTTCGCGATGCTGGCAAACTGGAAAGGTATCTCGACGTCGAGCGACAGGTCCCATCAGAATCAAAGCATCGATATTCCTCAGAGTTTTCCGGCGACTTGGCTGGCGAGGGCTTTGAGCTGTCCTTCATTCGCCGGAGTGAAATTCTCAATATTACGAAAACTGAGGAAGAAACGAACGTTGCCCTTGCGGACATGAAGCCCATGACGGGGATCAAAATATGCTTCGTCTCCAATGCCGGATGCCGGTGTTGGCGGACTATAAAACATCTTCAATCGAGCGAACAGATCCGTTGCAGCGGGCGCAGAAGGGTCAAAATACACCCTGAACCAGAGAGTACTTCCGCTTCCCTTAGGTGGATAGTTGCAATCCGTCCCTTCAACGGTGTTTGCGAAAGGCGCGGGTGCGACGCTCTTTTGGGGCGAATTGTAGGCTTGCCCTAAAGCCGTGCTCAAGCCGTCTGCCGACAGCAGCGAGCAAACGTCGGCGGGAGGTTGGGCTGCACTTGCGGACTGGACCGCGCAGGAAGTTAGAAGCAAAGTCGCTGCAAGCAGCGACGGTTTGCACAGATTGGTCATCGGATTCGACCTCCCAGTCTCCGCGCCGGAATTTCTTTCCGAGCAAAAGAAGTTTCGTGGATTTTACTTTGTCCACTCTTGCAGCGACAAGGCCAAATTAGAAGCATCGCGCATCTCGGCTTCCGGGAAGGTGGAGGTAGCGCCCGAATGACCGGCAGCCCGGACGTAACGTGAGCCCGATCACGTTACGGAAGGATCGGCGACAAGCCGCCCAGAACCCTCGTCAATGAACGTTATGGGCTGTTAGCGTCAATGTGGCAGGTCAGCCCCAAAGCCTACACGCTATTCGTTTTCACCGACTCGTTTGGCGTGGAAGTTACCGTCAAAGATGAGTTCCTCGACCGCTCCTTGATCTGATCGGACGAACTGGACGGTTGGGCCGTTCAGCATGAAGAAGTGGTCGGGGCCGTCGGGCAATAGTTCTGTCTTGCTTCGACCGCGTACTTCTCCAAACAACTTCCCATCCTGCGCGGTAATTGCTACGAACGCTCCCGGCGCCATTTGGTACTGTCCGACGTACGCCCCGAGTTTATCGGCAGGAATGGGAACAATGTGGCGCACCGTCACTCGGAAGTCAGGCCAGTTATACGCGGCTGCAACACTGTACATGAGTTCGTCTACCAACTCGCCGCCACGATCGCCGTTGGTTAGAATCACTACACCCTCGCCCCTCTCGGAATAACCAAAGAGCCTCGCCTTGTAGCCCGGCGTTGAGCCGTCATGTTCAAAGTTGGCATTGGCGTTGGTTCCCCCAACGGCAACACCAAGTCCCCATTGCTGGTTTTGCAGGGTGAGCATCTGTGTTGCAAGCTGGATTGAGAGCAAGCCCTTTTTCCCGGCCCTGGATTGCTGTATAGCGAGGACTACCTTTGCCAAATCGTGTGCGGTCGTCCAAAGGCCGCCCTCAGCCATTCCCACGATACGCCAACCTTCGGGCTCCTCAATCCCGTCCTCTGTATGTCCGTATGCAAGATTGGCATCGACGTTTGAAGGCAACATGACGCGAAATGTGCTCCGGCCCATCTGCAATGGTTTGAGAACGAGGTCCTCCGCGGTCTTGCCAAAATCGGAACCTCTCACGTCAGTCACAATCTGTCCCAGGATGAGATACCCGCCGTTGGAATATCGAAAGCCCGATCCGGGTACTCCGTCGACGATGACAGGGCGATTCAAAGCGGGAGCCCGTCCAAGGAGACGGTCAAGGTTGCTTGGGATGGGCTGCGATGGCCGCAAAGCCGTTTCGCCTGCCGGCCAATTAATGGCCGCGTTATGAGAGAGCAACTCCCGTATGGTTACGGGCTTTGCGGAATCGGGGAAACGCCAGGATTTGAGGACCGGCGCGACCGGTTCGTCAAGGTTCAGTGATCCTCTGTCTACCAGCCGAAGGATCGTGAGCGCAGTGACCACTTTGCTCACAGATGCTGCCTCAAACATCGTATTGTCGTTCACTGCTTGAGAGCCGCCGGCACGAGTGACTCCATAGCTGCCCGTCCACGCGATTCGGCCGTTGTCGATCACTGCTATCTGGACGCCAGGAACATGGTAATAGCGCATGCGCTCCTGAATGGTCCAATGCTCGAAGGGTCGGCCCTCAATCCTGACGCGCTGGCTGAGGCCTGTTTCAACCTTCTCCCGCTGCGACTGCACATTCTGCTGTGAAGCTACAACAAGGCTCGAACTCACCGCTAGAAAGAGCAGTGCGCCGCATTCCGCCACGATTTGCCGGCTGAACCCGGAAATCCGCGCCATTGGTACCCCGTATGAAAGCGAAACCGATCCGAATACGGCCCATCCCATGCGGGATAACTATATCTCACTGACCCAAAAGCGAATTCTGGGCGGTTAGGGCGCACACCGGAGAGTTTTCTTTCTGGCGGCCCGATGCGTAGCGCCAGCCCGGAAGAGCAGATGCCTGACGCAGGGCTGGATCGAATCCTTCGCTTCGATACGCGTGCCATCTATGATGCTCTTCAGCGGGAACGCCTTAGGCGAGGCCTGACGTGGCAGCAGGTTGCTGATGAACTGCCTGGCTTCAGCCCGAGCATGCTCACCAACTTGGCGAAAGGGCCGCTGACTGGATTTCCGAGAGTCATGACCCTAATCCAATGGATCGGCCGTCCGGCTGCCGCTTTCGTGAGAGTTCGTTCTCGGTGATAGCTCTGACTCAAAGCAATCCTGGGTCGCGGAATCTTAGTCCGAAACGAACATCCCATCGTAGAGTCCGCAACAGCGGATGAATCCGTGCAAAATCGCCGATGCGCTCATCGAACGAGGATAGATCCTCAAAAGTCTTAGTGCTGTATCTGGAGCGCCCCGCCACGCAACAGTGCGCAGGTGCAT
>CAYOOS010000497.1:0-3578 GCA_964405585.1 uncultured Acidobacteriaceae bacterium
TACATCGGCAACACCGCCCTAGCCGAATTTCCGGGCTGCCCTCCGATTTCCAAATCCTGAGGGTCAAAAGGCGGACAGAGCCATCTAGCCGTTCGGATCTACGAGAAGCTTCCCTAACTCGATCCCGATGATGGAGATGCTGTCGTAAGGTTCAAGAAGCTGAAAGAGATGGAGTGGCTACGCGGTTGAACGTCCAACTGCCTAGTTATCGAGCGGGTGGATAGGCTTCCGGATACTTCGCTACCTGGGCACTAATCAGTTGCTTGTGACTGCTCTTTGTCTGGAAGGAACGCTTTAGGCCACGACGATTGATAGACCAAAGGGTATTTGCAATTCCCAGAACATTTCCAGACTTCGATAAGGGACTTCAACCCCCGCATGGTCGCAATTGCTCCGATAACCTAGGAACACGTCCACTGTTAGGCCTTGCTTGAGTTGGAGAAGATACTCTTTGCGTTCTCTGAAGGTATTCCAAAGGGCGTCGACATGGACGTGAAGAGGCTCGGTTTTTTTCACCGGAGCGTTATAACTCCACATATCGTGTTTGTATGGCGGTAAGTCAGGTCCCCAACCTCGGTCACCTTTTCGATGAGTATCACTTGGAGCAACACCAAGGCGCTCCGTGATTTCATTGAGGTCTAGAATGTCTCCGAAAATTCGCAGAGTGGCGCTGTAGGCGAAATAAATCTCTCCTTCCTTCCCTTCACCGTTGGAACCATCTATTGACGTGCGGACGTTATCGTTGTCGCCGGTCATGCCCCCATTTCCTCCGATGAATGCGCAGTTTTGCGCTACACCTACGCATTCTACTCGCTTGGTATCGGATTGATAGAGAGCCTTCAGAATCTCGAATGTAAGCGGACAGTAGGTCAAAGCAATCGGAAACGGATCCGCCTCTGGCAGGCGGTCAGATCGTTTTCATCTCGGCGGGTGCGGAAGTATCCAACTCCCCTTCCCATCGTGCAATCACCGCGCTGGACAGGCAATTTCCGATGACATTCACGGCAGTCCGCGCCATATCAATCAGCGCATCCACGCCAAGAATAATGAAGATCGGCTCAGTCGGCAGATGAAATGTCGCGGACGTAGCCAGCAGCACGACAAGCACCGCGCGCGGCACGCCCGCTACACCTTTGCTGGTGAGCATCAGCGCGAACACCATAAAAAGTTGCTGTGTCCAGGTCATGGGCATGCCCGCAGCCTGCGCCACAAAAATGGAAGCCATAGCCAGATAGAGTGCCGAGCCGCACAGATTAAAGCTGTATCCCGCGGGAATGACGAAGGCGACAATTTCCCGCGGCACGCCAAACTCTTCCATGGATTCCATCGCGCGAGGCAGCGCCGCTTCCGAGGAGCTTGTGGCGAAGGCAATCGTGGCTGGCTCCGCCACCGATTTCAGAAAACGCGCCAGGGGGATGCGCGCCAGAAACAGAAGCGGCAAAAAAACGAACAAAAGAAAAACGAGCATCGCTCCCCACGCCGTGAAAAGCAATTTCGTCAGCGGGAGAAGCACACTCATTCCCATGTGCCCGACGGTATATGCCATCGCGGCGCCCACGCCGATGGGCGCGTAGTACATCACAATATTGGTGAAGCGGAACATCGTCTGCGTAAGCGATTCCGCCAGGCTCAGCATGGGCTGCCGGTATTTCTCAGGCACACGCGTAAGCGCGATACCGAAAATAATCGCGAACACGGCCACCTGAAGAATCTGGTTGTCGCCGATGGCCTTGACGATATTTTCCGGAAAAATGTGCAGGACAAATTCGTCCCACTTCAGGGGAGCAGCGGCCATCTGCGTCTGTTCCGAAACGCCCGCAGGCATAACGAGCCCCACGCCCGCGCGTGTAAAGTTGATCGCGGCAACCCCGAGGAACAAAGCAATCGTCGTCACCACTTCAAAAAGGATCAGGCTTTTCAAGCCGATGCGTCCGACCTTTTTCAGATCGCCATGCCCTGCGATGCCGGTTACCAGCGTGCCCAGAATCAGCGGCGCGACGATTACCTTGATCAACCGCAGAAAAATATCGCTCAGCAGCCGCAGTTGCACCGCGAATTGCGGGCGATCCAGCCCAATCTCAAATCCCGCGAGCATGGCAAAGAAAATCCAGAAGGTGAGTGAGCGTCTGCGAATCCCCGCAATCACCAAGCAAAACAAGCCCACCCAGCGCATTGCGGTGAGCGCAGCGTGCGCGGGCAAAACAAGAAGCAACAGAGAACCTGCCGCGAACAGCAGCAAGCCTGCCGGCAAAAACAGCGAAGATCTCGTGGGTTGTGCATTCGCCAAGGCACGTCCTCGGTCTAGATCTATTAAGAAGCGAGTGGCGCCATCATAGCCCGAGCCGCGCGAACGAGAACAGCAGATATTAGCGGCTGCAAATGGCGGCTTGCCGCGCGAACTGAGCCACTGCTATCGTAACCTCATGCCAAAGATCACCTACTTGGAATGTTCGCGATGCCGTGAAACGCTTTCCGCCGAAAAACCACAAACAGTTTGCCCAAAATGCGCCGGTTCGCTTTACGTGCGTTACGACCTCGCGCCACTGAAAGGGATTGCCAATCGCGAGCAAATTGCCAAGGCCACCTCTCCCACCGGATGGACCGGCATGTGGCGTTACCGCTGCGTGCTCCCCGACGTTGAGCCTGTAACTTTAGGCGAAGGCTGGACGCCCATGCTGCGCAGCCGCCGCTATCCAAATGTCTTCTTAAAAGAAGAGGGCGCGAATCCCACGGGGAGTTTCAAGGCGCGCGGCCTGGCGCTCGGTGTCACCATGGCGCGCCATTACGGCTTGAAGAAACTCGCGGTGCCCTCCGCGGGAAATGCCGCAGGCGCGCTCGCTGCCTACGCCGCTGCCGCCGGAATGGAAGCCCATATCTTCATGCCGAAAGATGTGCCGTTCGCGAACTACGTCGAAGCGGTTCTCTACGGCGGGAAGATCACGCTGGTGGATGGCCTGATCTCCGATTGTGGCCGCATGGTTGCCGAGCGCAAGGAAAAGGAAGGCTGGTTCGACATCTCCACTCTGAAAGAACCTTTTCGCGTGGAAGGGAAAAAGACCATGGGCTACGAACTCGTCGAACAACTTGGCTGGGAGTATCCCGCTGCGGTTTTTTATCCCACGGGTGGCGGAGTGGGTTTGATTGGCATGTGGAAAGCCTTTGGTGAATTGGAGGAACTCGGCTGGGTGCGTCCCGGCAAACGGCCGCGCATGATTGCCGTGCAGTCCGCTGGATGTGCACCCGTCGCGCGCGCCTTCGAGCAGGGCGAAAAAGCCAGCCAGATGTGGCAGAACGCCGCCACATTCGCTTCCGGCTTGCGCGTGCCAAAACCCTATGGCGATTACATCATGCTGGACATTCTCCGCGAATCGGGTGGCGTGGGAGTTTCTTTCCCCGACGAACAAATTCTCGCCTCCTTGAAAGATTGGGCCAAGAACGAGGGCATCTTCCTTTCACCCGAAGGAGCCACGGCCACGGCCGCTTACGATCACCTGTTAAACACCGGCTATCTGAAGCCCGATGACCGCGTCGTGTTATTCAATACGGGCGCGGGACTCAAGTACACGGACGTAACCGCT
>CAYOOS010000498.1:0-3577 GCA_964405585.1 uncultured Acidobacteriaceae bacterium
CTTGGCGACGCTCGCAGTTCTCAGATTTTCCGCGGAGAAAATGCGCCACCTGCAACGAAGTTTCTTGAAATTTACCGCGCCCATCTCAAGCCTGCCACGCCCTTGGACGTGAGCTGGGGAACCCTCGTTGCGCTGCCTTCCGTCAGCAGCGACGATTTCGCCGGCTACTTTCGTCCACTCGGCTTCACCGAAAATACTCCGGGCGAAATCCAAGCCCAATTCCAGCGTTTGCTTGACCGGGTTGAACAGAGGGATTTCCCTCAATATCCGTTTTGGTTAATGAACCGCCTCGGGACTAGCTTCCGCTTCCCAGACTTCTTTCATCTCCTGCTGTGGATCCTGGCCTATCTTCTCATCGTTGGCTTGTTCAATTTTGTGATCCTTCACAGGTGGGGGCGCCCTGAACTTGGCTGGATCACCATTCCGCTCATCGCAATTGCCTTTTCCGTGTTCCTGTTCTTCTGGAGCGAGCGCGAACGCCCTCGTAGCTTTGGCCTTGATGAGGTGGTCGTCTACAGGATGGATGGACCTTCCACCTTAGCCACCGCCGTGGCCCAGTTGCGCATCTCTGCGCCCACTCGTTCCGTGGTTCATCCGCGCGTGCCGGGCGGCTGGGTTCATATGAGCAACTCTCGGGAGAGTTTTCAAGGCGACGTTCTCTTCGACACAGCTAACTCCGATCCCGATGTTCGCCTCGATTCTTCCTGGGAGACCGAAATAAAGCTCCAGCGTTGGTCTTTCCGCGACCTGTACTTCCAGGGTGCGCGCCGTTTTTCTGGCACAATTTCGCGTGAACCAGCGGGCTTGCTTCGCAATGACACGGGTCTCTCTTTTGAACAGGCGTTGTTCGTGAATAGGGATGGAGTGTATCTCCTCGGCAAAATTCCCGCTGGTTCTTCCGTGGAACTCGCCCATGTTCAGGTTTTGGCCTATCGCCAGCAGACAGGTCGCATCGTTTACACTTCGGGAGGTTACCTGCAGCCTCCCTTCGCCCACTTGCCCTCGACTCAAGAGGACGGATGGCCACAGGCTGCTGCGCGCAACGCCGAGTTCGAAGCCGAATGGAATAGGTTGCAGAAAGCGCCATTTTCCTTGCTGGAACTCATACACGGCTGGTCGGTGGAAGGCGATAAGGTATTTTCGAGTACCAAGGGAGTTTTCTTTGGCCTGAGCAAGGAAGGCGGACTTCAAGCCGCTCTCCGCAATCTCAATCCCCAGCGCCGCTCCTACTCCCTGACAGTAGTGACCTTAGGAGAGGGGCCATGATCGAAGTGCAGCAGCTTCGGAAGTACTACCGGCGATCTCGCGGCCTAGACGGGTTCTCTCTGCAGGTGAGTCGCGGCGAGCTTGTGGGACTCGTAGGCCCCAACGGGGCGGGCAAGACCACTCTGATCAAGATCCTTGCCACACTCATAAAGAGCGATGAAGGCTCCGCCGTCGTTGCGGGCCATGATGTCTTTAGCGACCCTCGTCCGGTTCGCGCTTCGGTTGGGTACCTGCCGGACGTAGCAGGGATCTATCAGGACATGCGCATTCAGGAGTACTTGCAGTTCTTTGCGGATGCCTTTCGCTTGGAGGGCGCCGTTCGCTCGCGGGCTATTCAGCAGGCCTTGGAGCGTTCGGGCCTCGCCGATCGCCGCACCGATTTCGTCGAGCACCTCTCCCTCGGCTGGAAGCAGCGGCTCCATCTTGTCAAATGCCTCCTGCACTCTCCCGCCGTGCTCCTCCTGGACGAACCGGCCACCGGACTTGACCCTCTCGCGCGAATCGCGCTCCGCGAACAGCTCAAACATCTTCGCGATGAAGGACTGACCATTCTCATCGCCTCACACATCCTCTCCGACCTGGAAGATATCTGTTCGCGCATTGTGTTCATCGCCGATGGAAAAAACATCCGCGAAGATTCCGACTTTGCTTTACCCGCAACCCAACAAGCCGCCAGTGTGGATTGCGAGATTCGCTACCTTGGCCCGCGCGATACGGTGACGGGGGCTCTTGCAGGCATTCCTGGCGCACGAATCCTCGAGGCATCCGAAGGCTATTGCCGAATCTCATTGCCCGGCACAGCACACGAGTCCTCCGATTTTCTGCGCAACTTGCTCGCTTTAGGCTTGACCATCACCTCTTTCGACACTCGCGGTCTCGGCTTGGAAGCCAAATATCGTCGCACCTTCGAGAGGAAAGCGCCATGACCCGCTTCATCCGTAATCCCATGATCCTCAAGGAGCTTCGCCAGCGCCTCCGCGAGCGGCGTGCCTGGCTCTTGCCGACTCTTTATCTCCTTACCGTCTCCGGCACGGTCTGCTTTGCCTACTACGCCACCACTACCATGCAGCCGGCCAACCGCCAACATCCGTTGCAGGGCGCCGAAATCGGCATCGCCCTCTTTCTCACCGCCGTGGTCACACAACTCGTCTTGCTTCTGCTGATGGCCCCCATCTTCAGTGCCGGCAGTCTCACAATCGAAAAAGAGCAACGCACTTTCGCGGCGTTGCTCACATCGTTACTGAGTGCACCCCAAATCTGGTGGGGAAAATTCGTTGCCGCGTTCTTGTACCTGCTCCTGCTGCTTTTCGGCGCTCTTCCATTGCTGGCTATTTGCTTCGCATTTGGCGGGGTCGAAGTGCGCGATTTGTTGCAAGCCGTTGGATCCACGATCCTCGTACTCGCCAGCATCTCCGCAGTGGGCTTGTGGTGCTCCTCGGTCTTCCGTCGCAGCGTTCATTCGACTGCGGCTTCCTACACTATCGTGCTCGTACTCTCCATCGTGACTCTAGTTGTTTTTGCCGTCTGGTCCGATCACTGGCAGACAGCCACTGCACGCTTCAACCAACCCTATCCCACATATATCCAAGCGCCGCTCTGGCTGAATCCGTTCTATCCGTTTCTTTCTTTTTTGAACGGAAATGGCGCAGAGAAGCTCGATTCACCTCTATCCTCGTGGTTGCTCTATTCAGCCATAGGGTGCCTTTCGGCTGCCTTCGCCATTCGCAACATCCAACGCGCGGGAGAACAGCTCTAGCCAAGCACCACGCGAGGAAATGTCCACCTTGTACAACGGCGAGTGTAATCGTACCTTTGCACTTCGTGATGCTCCTGATGCCAAAAACCTGAACGGGAACCGGGGAGGGTGCCCATCGCGTGCCAAAGTTCGCCCTGATTAAACCTAGTGAATCGAGGAGATTGTAAATTCTTCAGTCCGCCGAGTACTTGCTCTCGACCGCTGTGTGCCATGAAAAATATTCAGCTCGTGGAAGTACGTTGCATTGCCGGATGAAGTGATTTGCTGGGTCAACCGGCTAACGCCGCATCATGGAATATGCGGTGCCTTTTGATTCGCGCTGAGCGGGCGATTGCAACTGAAACTGGCGGCGCATCGCTGCCGCAATCGCGCGATCCGCGGGGCCGTTGGCTAGCCGTTCGAGCGCGTCCGCAATGCGCGACAATTCGAAGGTCACCTGGTCGGTACCGCTGGACCGCTTCAGCACGACCACGCGTTTCCTGCTGAAGTACAGCGCAAGCCAGAACACCAGGCCCGTGAAGAGGGAAACGAGCGTCATGATAATGTCGTGACTTG